>JBAYFZ010000001.1:300000-441760 GCA_041666915.1 Candidatus Paceibacterota bacterium | reverse complement strand
CAATTACGAAAGAAAGCAGTGGACCAGAAAAAAGATGACGCCTGTCGAATACAGAAATCATCTTTTAGCCCGGGTCGAGGGTTAGAGGGTTCCAATGTGTCTACTTTTTAGGGTACAGATCACCCAAAGAGACGCAACGTGGCTGAAGCTAAATTTAGACTTTGTGACAGGCTCATATTTTCAGGTTCGATAGGCATGCTTTCCAGTTTTACACCAGATTTGGACTTTTCCAGGATGAAGAACGGTTCCCTGGCTTCAATTATAAGTTTTTTGTCTTTCAAAATTAGGTTCGATCCAAAAGTTGCAAGCATCTGTTTTTTGGTCTTTATGTTTCCTTTGGCAAATCGTTCCTGTGCGGTGCAGGCAAATTCAAAGGTATGTTCGGAGAGTTTTAGTTGTTGCTCAATCCGCTTTCCTGCATCACGAAGCAATTCCTCCAAAGCAGCCTTTTCTTTGAGTAGCTTGCTACGCCTTTGACCGTACTCCTCATTTGATAACTGGCTCCCATCGGCGTTACTAGGCGAAGTCTTTAGCCCAACCAAACTGTCAATTTCCTGTATGCAATCCTGATATGCCTTCTGACGTTGCCATTGCCATCGCGGGTTGGGTAATACGTCCCGGCATACGCGCCAGAATGGAAGGTGGTCATTAGCAATCCACCCACACCTCCCGCCCCCTGCATCGAGCCGCTCAGGTCCGTGCCCCAAGTGTGGCTCCTCGTCAGGTTGTTGTTCTGATCATACTCGGCAGCCACGTTCCAACCATGATAGGCAAAACGCAGGCTGTAGGCTAGAGACCAGAGGCTGGCGGATGCATTCCAGTTGCTCACGGTTTTGCTTACCCGCCGGTGCTGCCAGTCATACACCGGCACAATGGTTTGTCTCGGCGCTCCGGAACTGGTAACGGTGCTTAAAGTTTCAATCTTTGTCAGCCGATTTTCCCCGTCCCAGGTAAAGTCAAACCGCCCGTCATAGCAATCTGGCTGACCGCGTTTGGAATCGAATTGCCAGTATGCGATCCAATGCGGTGGCGATGTTTATTGAGCCAGGCACCAATCTTATTCGTGGAGTCGTGCAGGTTCTGCATCCGGAATTAGCCCCAACAGACGCAGGGCAAAATTATAGCAACGACCCCATTTCGGCCTATTATTCAAATGACCCTTATGAAGGCGAGTTGATGGCCCTGTTTCTTGATCTGTTTGGAAATTGGCCAGTACCTACCGTGCGCGAGGCGCTTTGGCAAAAACAACGGATTGCAGCCAATTTCATGATTGAGGGAACCAACATTGGTGAACGATACGAAGCTAGCCTCAAAAGAACAACCCGAGTGCTCGCTTTAAAGTATCCATCATCCAGTATCGTTTCGCAGAACTGTTGTACTCATTTGCAGCACAACAGTTTTCTATATTAAAATGGAGATTAGATAGCACCCCTCTTTTGAAAATTACCGCAACTCCACCCCAAAAAATTTTATTGCTATGGCATGCGAGCCCAGGAGTTGGTGAGCCTTAATGTCAATCACCTGCGCTTCAAGCCACCCGTACTATGTGCGCATTCACGGGAAAGGCAACAAGGTGCGGACATGCCCTTATAGACACGCGAACCACCGCACTTAGTATTGACACAATTGAATTTATACTAGACAATTCACAAGATTTTGTGTTTAGAATCAAGACGTTGTGTAGTATCATTAATGTTTATAAAACGAGATACTCAATGAAGATGAGTCCTAAGGCCATTGCAGCCAAACACATCATAAAGCTGGGTCTGCCAGCCCCGGTGGGATTTGTAGTCAACAGATCGGATTTGTCCTCAATTTGCCAAAACTTGAATCGTCATCCTAAAATCGATTACTGGCATCTTCGATCCGATTGCATAACAGACTGCTTTTTACAAAAAAGGGTAAGCAATACTGCTGATCTGCCCGTCTTACTTTCAAAAATCTTCACCCGTGCCCCCAGTGTAAGCATCATTGTCCAACAGCGAATTGAATCTTTCGTGTCTGGTGTGATAGCAAAAACAGGATTCGGTTTTTACGTTGAATACATCGTTGGAGGCTTGAAAAGCCTTCTGAGGGATGGGGTTACACCATCACGATTGGCTTTAGAAAAAAACGGAACAATATTTGCCTGCCAATATAATACACAAGAGTTTTGGTACAAATGGGAAGGTGAAAAACTGATCAGGTTTCCACAAATAAAGACTCCGATACTCGGAAAACGAGAACTGAGAATTCTTTTAAACGCTGCATGTAAATTTAGAAAAAACGCAGTTTACGAATGGATTCAGGATTATCAAGGGCGCCTTCATTTTCTCGATTTTAAACAGATGCCAACCAATTTTCTGCGTAATAAACAAAGTTTATTAATCGGCATGGAAAATGGTACACTTTCAACACTTTCGACAACAATTCTGCAAGAGACGACGGACAACATTGGAATACATGATAAGGGAATTATTTTGCTTCCTAGGCCTCTTCATATGTTTATGGATATTGTTGTTCCCAATGCTACAGGGCTTATTTGTAGGAAAGGTGGTTTGCTTTCTCACTTAGTAGTTTACGCATCCTTGTCAAACATACCATGTATGATTTCTACAAAAAACTATTCAATTTTTCGAAAGTCTATACAACAACAAAACAAAAACTTGCTGATACCCACCTTTAAGGTATAATAAAAAAACCAATGCCAAAAGTCTATATCGCAGCTGCATTTCGTCGCTTCTCCAAACGCCCGAATAACGCAAGGGAGTATGGTGAAATCCTCGATCCTGCTTACGTTCAACTTCTGGAAAAGATCGAGGATGTTTTTCTCGCATTCGGATTTTCAACCTGCTTGCCACATCGAGATGAAGGAATGTGGGGAAAAATTTACTACGATCCTGGCGCAATTAGTGCCCTGTGCTTCCGACATGTCAATACCAGCGATTTCATTTTTGCTTTGGCTGAAGAAGGTCGCGGCGTTCATCTAGAGTTAGGTTACGCAGTTGGCTTAGGAAATAAGCAATTGATTCTCATGCACAGGAAAGATTCAGAACCAAGCACCCTACTACGAGGATTTTCCGAAGATTCAAGCCCGTGGACAGGAATTCACAAAGGCCTTTGTAAGGCTATCACATATCCTTATAATAACACAGATGATTTACTTGCAAAGCTAACGGAGATTCTTCGTTCTAAATATGCACCCTCCTCCCTCCAAACAAATAATGCAGACCGGACTCTGTTCGGATTAGTCGATGTTGGTTCGCACACGATCAAGCTAAAGGTTTTCCGCAGTCGAGTTGGTGCATATTCCATTCCAATCCATACTGATAAGAAATCCTTAGGTATAATGGGTGATGTCCTTCAGAATGGTGAGCTTTCTACGGAGTCTATCGACAAAATTGTGAATCTTTTGAAGACATGGAAAATGGACTGTAATCGTTTGGGTTGTAATAATTTTATTGTAACTGGCACAGCCGCATTAAGGAAAGCTAGGAATGCAAGTAATCTTGCATCTGCAATAGAGAAGGAACTCTCTTGGTCTCTTAAGATAATTATGCCTGAAGATGAGTTGGATTATGTCTTTCAGGGTGTTAAATCGACCTTTGAACCTGGATTACCTTTGGCTGTTCTGAATTTAGGAGGGGGATCCGTCCAAGTAGGGTTAGGAGATAAATATAAGCCTTCCAGTCGGTTTCTTATTGATTTTGGGACAAGACGGATAACGGATAAGTGGCCATGGCATAGTCCTATGACCGACGAAGTCTATTTGCAAATGCTTACGGAAGTACGGACTAATATATTGAATTTTATCAAACCCTGCAAAACCATAGCGGTTCGCAAATTAGTACACACCGGTGGGGAACTTGATTTCATGCTCCATTGCCGGTTACCGTTAAAACTTTCAAAATTCTCCTCCATACATGTTTCCGAAATACTTGTAAAAGATTTTGCGCGTTTTTCCATGGAGTTCTCGCGGCTTAGTCCAGACTACGTAGCTAAGGAATTCGGTCTCGATCCTTCCTGGGTAAGCGGGTCTGTTGCGTCAAATGTAATTGCCCTAGCTATAGCTGAAGCACTCGGGGTTAAAGCAATAGTTCCAAGCAACCTAAATGTATCTGATGGTCTTTTAAGTGAAGCTATGCAATCACCACCAATGTTCACATAATCCTGTATTGAAAGAGAGAATTCTAGAATGCAAGATCAGATTTTCCAAAGGTTTCAAGCGCTTCGATTATTGCGAAAAGGTGTGTCTGAGCTTTGTCAGCACCACCTTAATGCTTTGAATCTTTTTCATGCTGGTGATGACCTCACCAAACCTTTTAAAGCAAATACTAAACTGAGCGTTTTTGCACACTTAATGCCAGACTCGACTGAAAAATCAGAATTACAAAACAATGGTAAAATCAGCATTGCATGTACAGTTACTTGCATTAAATCCATCCTGAGGTGCATAGGGTTCCCATTGGAAATGAATCTAGATTACACGCAAATATTGACGCGCCTCGATCAATGTTTAAAGAATAAGGATTTGAATACTGGAGAATTGCTTTCCGGCAATCCATTTACAGTGGGACTGCTACTTCCCATTCTTAAATCTTTTCCATCGCTTACCACTTCAAATCTAATTGTTTCCTCTTGTATTGAATACGCACGAAAAAGTATCAAGAAGGGTGGTGCCCGAATAGCTACCTTTCCTGAGAGTGGCTACCATAAGGCATGCGAACCATGTCCTGCGGCCCTTGCATTTGGAGGGAACCGTTGTGAACTTATTACAAGAAGTCCAGAATACATTTCCGAATCCGATCTTATCCCGCGCAAGGACATGCCTGCTCGTTACGCGCAAGTGAGTGAGTTATTGGGTTCTTTGATTTTTCCTGATGCAGAAGCAACACAATTCTTCAACCGAGTACATGGACTCCTAGAATTGCCGAATCAATTACCAGTTTCATTCTTTGTCGAGGAGGACTGGGCAACCTTACCAGTTGAAGTAACACAGTTACCTGCGTCCAGACAACCCCTCTGCTGGGAGCAACCGTTGTGCCGATTAATAGTGGGTTCGACTCCGCGTTGCGCGTGGTCGGCCCCTAAGGATCGAGGTTTGCGGGTTCTCCTCATTTGTGCCAATGTGAGCGGATGTATTAGTTGCCAACTTGATGGTTGCCAAACCAACCAACCGGTAGTTTCTTCTTTAACTTCCTTGGAGGCCGAGATTGAATCTCTGAAAGACATGTTTGAAACATACAAACGCACATATCCAGCAAAGGTGTCCTGTGTTCACGTCGTGGAATCAGATCAGTGTAGCAAAGAAGTTATAGTCACCACGTTGCAGAATCACACATGGGACATTGTTCACTTTGCTGGGCACGGTCAAATGTGTTGGCGAGAAGGTATTCGTTGTGGCTGCCTTCTCGTAAAAGGCAATGAATCCCGTTTTCCGTTTGGCACTTCAACTGTTAACGTATTACCAACCGAAACGCTAGTTGCAAGTTTATCTGCAAAATCTTTTAACTCTCTTGTCTTCTTTAGTTGCTGCAAATCAGTTGATGCCGGAATGGCACACCTTGTTGCGGCGACAAAGGAATGCGAAGTCGTTGCTTTCCAGGGCTCCGTTGAAGATCAGGCCGCCGCTGAGTTCAGCCGTGCGTTCTACAAAGAACTGCTGTACAGCTTAGAAGGCAATGAATGTGACGTAAGAGCAATTGCATTAAAGGCGCGCTTGAAGATGTTGTCTATGGGTTTAGAATGTCAAATACTAAGTAGAATAGTGACAGTGTGCATGTCTGATCGTGAAATCGACGCTACAAACGTAATATGAATGATGTTATGTGTTATTTCTATGCTGGTCTAATAGGGGCCTTTGCTCCTGAATTGTTGCGTTGGAGGAAACTGCTTGAGTCTGGTCGGAAACGACCTAAGGCGAAACAAATCAAGCTTATGTTATTTTCAGTTGTTTATTCAGTCATTGGCGGTCTTCTGGCGACTTTGCTTGCAGATTCAGTTCCAGCGGCAGTTTATATTGGGTGTTCCTGGCCAGCATTTCTTTCTGTTTTTGCGGCAAACGCAAGACGGGGGCGTGGAACAGAAAAGTGCCATATGCGGTTTCGTGCAGTGAATGATGATTCTGTTGACAATAATAAGTCCGCTGGCAACTGTTGGTCGGACTTTGATGAGGCACTGCTATGAATTTGTTGACTGCAGAGCTACCAACAATGGTCCAGCCCTCATAATATATATTGCGGTATTGAAGAACTGCTGAAAAGAGAACAGCTTAGGTAATATAATTAAGATAGTATTCCTTTTCCGTTTTAATCCTGCCAGGGTCTCATGGGCAGTTAAAAACCTCTCTTGCAGAGAGGTTTGATTTCAATCACAAGTTATAGCTATGAAAGATTGAAGCTAATGTTAATATATCAGTTCCATATTGTCGCTCTAGTTCAGCTTTTGCCGATAGTCTTTGTAAATCTGGCTTAGTCTTTTGGGGGCAGCAAGGACAATGGACTACATTAACCACGCTCCGACCAAATTCCCAGCCGGAGTCTTGTAATTCGTCGCGATAGCTTGGAGCGAGTTTTTGAGAATTTGGCAGAGAATACCAAACTTCTATATCTGAAGCTGAAAGGTCAGTTTCGAATATTACTTCATGCTGAAGATAATCAACTTCCCACAACTCACCGCAAGTTGTACAATGTACATTCATAATAATCCTTAGTTTAATTTTACTGTGGGGAACATTACTCCCTGGCATAAGTCAGGATTCTAGTCCGATTATATCACACTAGAAATTATTCTGCACTGCCACAGCAGCATGACATCCAGACTATCGGCATAATCGCTTTCGACTTAAACGATATTGACCCTGTCTGGGGAGAAAATATTTACTGATAAAGTCTCATAATTAGAGCCACGCCCCGGCATGAAGTTTGGCGCTATGGCAAACTGTTCGTGACGACTGATTTTGGCACCGCTTTTTGTACCAAGGAGGAAGGCCCTTCATCTTGGGATAGAGCCAGGCGTTTGCGATTGGACCGCAGATTGTTGGGTATAAGGGTGAACGGGGAATTGCTCAAACGAGGATGAACTGTGCTGCGGTTTTGGGAGTGCCAACTGAAAGACGAAAGAAAAGTCTCAGCACATATAAAACGAATTGTCCGCTGAGTTTAAGCTGCAAGAGAGGCTAGTGCCTTGCGTAGGAGCACCGCAGGATTTTCCACAGGGCAAACCAGCACATTGGCCGAACCTGTGGCTCGCAACTCGACCGACCAGCGGCTGGTATTGTTTCCCCACGTACAAAAAATTGACTCGGCCTCAATGGTTCTATTTCCAAGAAGGGTTGGCAAAACTGCGCGGACAACGGATTCTTTTATCTTTGCTTGTATTTCCATGATTTAAGCTTAACTTATCAATCACTGGTTGTCGATCCCAAAAGAATGGGGCCAAATCTGAAAAACTGCCCTGTAAACTACACTTTTTTACAATATCCGATAATCGGTCCCCGGTTCCATATATTTGCCATTTGTGGCAAATTTACCCCTCTTTTGTCAGTTCTTCTCATCACCCATACTGTTCCAATGGTATAACAACCACCAATCACACAAGGCAAAGGAAGGGGATATGATGGCTCTTTGAAAGAACTGGTATATCGTGTTGACCAAATGTTTAGATTCGTGTCGTAATGTTCGAACATCGTCCCTTTCTCCCCGCAATTGTTTCTTTATCGGATGACCCCGAAGGCTCGATAGAACAGATATCGTTCAAATCCCGCAGAGGTCAATCATTTGCGGGGTTTTGACTTACTTGTGGTTCAAAAGACTTTTCTCCTTAATTTCTTTTATACCCTTTGGTAACAGGTGATAAAAACCGTCTTTAATGGCGATCAGTTTTTTGGAGACCATGGAAGCGACAGTCATATTAAATCGGGTCTTGTTGCCATCCTTTGTCTTGGAGAAAAGAAAGTCGAGGTCACGCTTTTCAGCTGATGAAAGCACCAGTATCTCTTGCCTCACACTGAGATCGTCTCTTGCGATGAATTCCTCACCTTCAATATCAAATATGACTGGATAGTTAGGGATAGCAATCTTGTCTATCATCTTTTGAGCGTCATCCATTGTGTAATTGCCGTAGACACGGATAAACTCGGCGAATATCCAATTTGCGCAAGAGAGAACAAAACTGGCATCAATTTTATTTGCATTGAAGTTGCCGAGATGTGCAACGTCACGATTGTTTCTAAAATCAAGGAGTAGCTTTGTTAGTGATACTACTTTCTGACGGATATGCTCGTCGATGTTGGCATCGTTTGTGACTTTGTTGATAATCGTCGTTTTGTCAGCCGCTTTGATGTCTTCACCGAAGGGTGTAATCGACATGCTCAGTAAATGTTGAAAGATACGCAGTACGGCTTCCGCGAATCTGCCACCATTCAATTGGGCTGGCCCACAATCATTCAATTGGAACCGACGCTTTATCTCGGTGTACTCCTCAAGAAGCTTATCTTCAAGGTTGTCAGGAATGGTTTTAAGAATTTTTGCCATTGTTGTTAAAGATATCCTTCCATGTCGGTCTAAGAGAATAGAGCGAGTTTTTCGGTGAACTGATCCAGTCGCTTTCTTTTGCTCGTACTGCGAAAGTGGTTGAAGGCTTGTGCTTAATGATCACTGTCATTTTTGACCACTCTTTCTGGATATCGCTATAGGAAACAGTGTCTACTTTGTTCTTGTTGACGAAATAAGCAATCATAAGAACGAAGACTTTTGTTCCTGACATGCCCTTGGCATATTTCTTGAAGAATGCGCGTGATTGCATCGAAAAATCTACGCCTTCAGTGGAAAGACTCACACTCTTTTCCATGACTCCGTCGTTTCCAGATACCTCATCTTCTTCGAGGGTATCAATAGAGAGCAGACACTGGTTAACCGCCTCTTTGATAAACCGCAGTTGTTTTTCTAGTTCTGGCTTATTCATTCTGTTCTTTGTTGATTTGGCTGATAAAATTCTCTCCTGAGAGGGTTAGATGCCACGCCTTCTTAGTATCTTTTTTCTCCGCCGCCTCCACGAGGTAGCCTTTATCAATATTTTTATTTATTTTATCGTTAAGGTTTCCAGGAATAACTTCCTTCGCAAGCTTGTACACCTTGCTTAGATCGTCGAGATTAAAAGGGGTAAGACTGAGAGTGTGTTCAAGGTAGTAACACAACAGAAGAGTTTTCTGGACTTCGCCAGAAGCTTTCTTCTCGAGGAGGAATTCTTTCGGAGAAAGCTGTTTCGAAGGGCGCACAGTCTCGGGCGACACGCTACTGTTCAGTATCTTCTCAAGCTTCAGGAGCCTTTCTTCGTGGTCATCGATTTTTTTTGTTATTGAGTCGTTATTCATATATTTTATTTTTTGTTATTGTATTTTCCGACTAATTCGTTGATTCGATAATTTGGAATGTAGTAACTCGCATCTCCTGTATTTTTCTTAATCTGCTTTGAATCGAAGAGCTTTTTTAATGTTCCTTTTACCGATCCTTCCGGCATAATACCCATTCCTGTGATTTGTACCTGGGTCAGTCCATCTTTATGACCGTCAACAAGTAAGGAAAGGGCTTTTGAGGCCATAAGAGCAATTTCTAATTTTTCAATATTGCCGCCTACTTTCTCAAAAGCTGGCAGGAATCTAATTTGATTGGAGGTTCTATCAAGAACCACGTATGGCTTAAGAAAATTCGCTACAGCTTGACGATCCATCGATTTGACGTCATCTGTGAAAAGTTCTGCGAGGGGATCTTTTTCGTTTGATTTCATGTGAATGTGGTTATTTATAATGATTGAGCTATCAGCTACAGAACCTAGTCTACACGATTTGTGAACTTCCTGTCAAATATTTCTCCGTCACCGTTTCTCATTTCACCGCACTTCCATTCTCTGGGATCGGGGGCGGGGCGGTTTTTTGTCTCTGTTACGGTACAAGGAGATTGCTTGAGACCAAAGATAACTGAGCCCCTCGATTCATGCCCTAATCTAAGGGAATAAAGGATATATTCGTGTAGATTATCGCAAGGAGCTAGATAATGGAGTGATCGCGAACAAATTCAGCCTAAAATTTTGGAAAAAATCAGCCACACTCTCGAATTAGCGGTATTTTTAGGCCTATTTTTTGGCTGCTAAAAACTGCATATATCTGTTTATATACACCAACTGATGCTCTAACCTATGATAGTGGCATAAATTATCACTTTATATACTAATAATACCTATATAATACAACGTATAAACTACATATATATAATTATATAAACTATAACTACTCTAACGCATATCTTCAATCTATGAACTTCCTGTCAAATATTTCTCCGTTACCGTTTCTCATTTCACCACACTTCCATTCTTGAAATGTACCCCATAAAGTGGACACATTTTGTGATAAAATTGCTTTATGAAAGAGACAAAGAATATCATCTTGTATGAGTCAGTAGATGGAGCGCTCAAATTAGATGTGCCTATTGATGGCAATACGGTCTGGCTCAATGCTCAACAAATGAGTGACCTTTTTGGTATTGATCGTAGTGGTATCGTCAAACATGTACAAAACGTTATAGAAACCAAGGAATTAGAGGCAGAGTCAACCTGTGCAAAAATTGCACAGGTTGCTAAAGACGGTAAGAAAAGGCTTATTGACCATTATATATAAGTTGTTTACGAATTTAATTAAAAAATCCCCACAAAGTTGTTACTTTGCAGGGATCTGGGTGGAAGACTAGCCTTCTAGTTTCCAATGAGAGTTAACACAGCACTACTTCTTGGTGATTCTTCTTCAACAGATATGATGTTGTGACTTATATCCTCAATATCTATTTGTAAGAGACCTCCTTTACCGGCGAATATTTTTATGCCGTTTAAGGTGTCGTTTGTGTTCGGGGCAACATCTACGGCGATAGTTACTGGTACGTAAGTATCTACAGGTAAGGGGATGGTAATATTACTGAATTGTATTTTCCACCCATAACCGTAAATTCCGGGAAATATTTCACTCCTCCCAGATGTACTTGCGACTTGTCCTAAATATGTCAAACTTCCTACCTTTAATTTTATTGAATTGAAGACGTAAGAAGTGTCATTTGTTGGTGATGTTGCAACTACTTCAATCAATACGTTTGTTATAGTTCCATTTGCAACATGTGATTTGAAACCATAGATTACTAACGGTACATTACTTGTGACATCGTTTGTTGTTACTTGTATATCGCTAGTCAAAGGGGAAGCAGGATCATTTGAGATACTTACATATTGTCCCTCTCCCAATTCTTCGAACCGAAAGAATTTATTTCCAGATGCCGTGAGTGGCATTGCTAGAGATAAATTTGTATCCATGGCAGTGATTGACGTAACCTCGTCAACCCATTGAGGTTGGTTCAAGTTTGTCGTTGATTGAATCTTGTAAGCATAATGACGAGCCACTTCAGCGGAGACGACAAAAGCTTCGTAGAAACCTTCTCCAACAAAGACGGTTTGTTTGTTTAAGGTGGTCTTTAGGACCACTCCCGAATAAGCACCCAACGCCACACTAATCGTACTCACTAATATTGATAGTGTGAGTATGAGGTTTTTTATTTTCATATTTTCCTTTATTTTGTTGTCAACTTTTCAGTTTTTTGGTTTTTCTGAAATTAACTAATTCTTTTACAATTATATCACATTTATTATAATATTGCAAGTTATTGTTTGACAAATAAAACTGTTATGTTATCCTCTATTTTGTAGTTGGTCATTGATAATAATCCAGGACAGTTGGCGTGACGCCTATTGTTCGTAACGCGGTGTGATACCGAAGGAGTAACAATGCAGATAGTAAACCATATTAGTGAAATGCCAGTAACAAAGGTTAAGGCGTTTTTTGAAGAGTTCCCATGGTTGGTACAGTATGCTAACCCGAAAATAGTTAAGTCGGTTTGTGCAAGAGAGATTGAGAAGGACATATTGTCGGGGTACCCTGAACAGATTGATGAGCGAGTCACTCGTACAGAGATAAGGACCAATCTTTTTACTAGAAAAGAAAGGGTCCATCAGTTTTTTGGGTATGTTAGACATCAAGCAACCGTTCGTATCTTGGATAGTGGAGGTAATAAACTAATCCATGTCGGCGGGTGGGAAGAAATAACGCCAGAAAGAAAAATTCCCGCAGTACCATCCAAGCCTGCCAGGTGGTGGAGGCCGTGGGTTGTGAAAGGTAAACCAGAAAGAATAATCCCTGAAAGTCGTGAGTGGAGGTGGGGTCAGGAAAATATTCAATCGGCTTTGCATCGTCTATCAGAGAGTGATCATGGGAATAAAGCCTACTTCATCCTTTCTATTGTTCATTTTGAACAACGTGGCATAGCAATAACCTTGTACAAATCCCCGGAAGGTTATGATTTGCTCAGGTGGTTTTTTAATGGAGAAGCAAAAAAACGGTATCAGTCTTTTCAAGAAAAATCTAAAAGAGACGAAGCCTTTGCCAGAAGAGTCTTGCCACCGCGAGCGCCTAGTGGTTTGATCGGCGCCTCATAAATACGATGTCGGTTTGTTGGTCAGTGAGTTTTTAATCTCAGCCCTGCAGTAATGTGGGGCTTTTTTGTACAGCATTTGTCCCTGCGACAAAACCTGTAGTCCAACATATCTGTAGGCTGTAACCGCCAGATGGTCGGTCTATATTTAATATATCGCCAACAAGAAAGATGTTTGGAGAAATCCTAGAACGCATTGTTTTGAAATCTACTTCTTCCAGAGAAACACCACCACTAGAAATGATGGCTTTCTCTACGCCAAGTAGTTTGTCTATATGCATTGGAATATCTTTGAGTAATGTTACGAGTCGTAGACGTTCTTCACGAGAGACGCTATTGCAGTTTATTTCAGAGTCAATTTTGGAAAGCTCTGTGATTACGGGAACCATTGCTGAAGGTATAAGTTTATCTAAACTATTTTTGAATTTCTTTTTATCATTTTCTTTGAATATTTCCTGCAGTTTTTCGTTGAGCTTGGCATAATCAAAATCAGGTAAAAGGTCTAGAGAAATGATAACTTCGCTATACTTCAAGAGTTCTCCTATATCTCTACTCATATTGAGTACCGTTGGTCCACTGATACCGACATGGGTGAATAGTATTTTTTGAGTTGATTTTGCCAGACCTTTTTTAGTTGCAGAAATTTTTGCACTTTGTTTTACGCCGTTTTGAAAAGGAGTAAGTCTGATATTGGTTAGACTGACGCCAGCCAATTTTTTGACCCAGGAATCCTTTACAGCAAGTGGCACGAGTGACGGTGTAGGCTCAATGATTTTGTGACCTATCTTTGCTAACCAAGCATAAGCGTCTCCAGTAGAACCTGTTTCTGGATGAGAAGTTCCGCCAGTGGCGATTATTACTGATTTTGCGCGAATTACGGAAGCCTCGCTTCCGGAGATGTTGATAATCCAGGGTTTTTCTGTTCCAGAGGCCTTTCCGGAGGCTTCACCTCTGGAAACACCAGTTACTGGAGAGTTGGAAAGTACGGTGACGCCGTTACTTTTTATATATTCAACCATAATGTTCCAAACGGATTCGGCTTTGTTACTGAGAGGGAAGACGCGTTGTTCGTTTTCTATTTTTGTCTCCATTTTATGGTTGTGAAAGAAATCCAAAGTTTCTTTGACGCTCCATTGAGAAAAAGCAGAGAAAAGGAATTTTCCATCATCTTTGAATCTTTCCAAGAGTTTTCTATTGTCGTATTCGGCGTTAGTAACATTACACCTACCGCCACCAGTAATGAGAAGTTTTTTGCCTAAAGTGTCGTTTTTTTCAATCAAAATAACCTTGGCTCCAAGTTCAGCCGATCTTCCCGCCGACATCATGCCGGCTGGTCCACCACCGATTACAGCTACATCCCAGATGGTTTCTTCGTTATCTTGCATAATTTCATATTAGCATAATTTTGTGATGTCATTCCCGCGAAGGCGGGAATGACACAGTGTAAAAAAAGACCCTCACATATTTTGTATGTGAGGGGTGTGAAGAGGCTTCAGGAATGCCTCATGCAAGCTGTTATGCTCATGCGTTACAATTCTACATGAATTGGTGGGTCATCGCAAATCACAGCGTGTTCGCCGTGTTCTCGGAGAGTTTTTCTGTTGAGAAGATCTCTAAGTGCAAAATCAGCGACGGTGTATAAATTGCCATCATCTCGAAATTGTTCGGGATATCTGAGTTTGGCCCACCAAATGTGAGCCAGTGAAATAGGTCCAGTACTAGTCTTTACTAATTCGGTATGTCCGCAACGTGGACATTTTCGAAAAGATAGACAAAGGACTCTTCTTATCCACCAGCGTAGTTTTCTGTTCGGACCAAAAAGAGAGAAAGTTTCTCCTTCGCCAAGGTAAATCTTGTGAACACTCTTGACGTGGATTGAACCGCACCCTTTTTTCCTACACCTCCGACCTACATTTTTGTATAGGCGATAGAGGAAACAGAAACCAACAAAGAAAACCGCGAATATTCCCAGAGACGGGAGATATTCTATGAGGTTGTTTATGTACATAAATCAAATCCAATTCTGATGCTATTATAACATTTTTGAGACTTTTTTCCAGTGCTTCTTTAAATCTTCTGCTAAGGCCATTATTTCTTTACTACTAGCCTTTTTTCCTTTGGTATATTGACTAGCTACAGAATCAATAATTTCTTGGTAAGCTGGTTCACTGACTACTTCACGGGCCATTTCTAGTTTTTCAATAACGTCACCTTTCATTTTTATAGCCCAAGCTTTGGTTTGTTTTTGATGTTTTCGTCCTTTTGGTCCAAGGAAAAAATATGCTGTTGCAGCTAGACCTGCGAGACTGGCACCGAGTACGGCCAATTTAACCGCGCCAACACTTTTTCCAGCGCCCTTTGTTGTTTTCTTTTTCATTTTTTATTTGATTAATTAGACTGTAGTAATACTATTTTTTAACGACAACCTCCTTTGCTGAAGCTTGTCTTTTTCTCCTTGCTGGAGGAAAGAAAAGTCGGAAGACCATATTATCTTCTAGACGTTCTTTGAGTTCAATGACATATTCTTCTGATCCTTTGAAATTTTCTTTGAGGGCTTCTGAAATAGCATAGAGATTTTTCCCAGCTTTTATAAGGTAAAACAAGAGTACGGAGATTAGGATAGCTAGTATGACTATTGCTATAGAAGATATGAAAAAGAAAATGTCTGCTTTAATGAGTGATTCCATGAATTCACTATAGCACACATTACAAATCTAATTTTTGCAAGAATGTTTCTAGCTCTTGACCTTCGATTTTTCTGTAAGAACCTTCAGGTAAACTGCCGAGTTGAATATTGATGATCCGAGTGCGTTTCAAATCTTCTACTTCTTGAAAAAGAGCAGAACACATGGCGCCGATCTGATGTTTTCCGCTTTCAGTCATGATTGCTTGGAAGGTATTTTCGTTGATGATTTGAATCTTGCAAGGAGCGGTCATTTCTCCATCTATCATCACACCTTCTTCCATTTTTTGTTTGAAATTATTGCGAAGCTTGTTGATGGTTTTTATGACGTATTCTTTTTCATAAAAATGATTTGGACCAGTGAGTCTCTCGGTAATACGTCCGTCATTGGTGAGGATGAGTAGCCCGTGTGAACTTCTGTCCAATCGTCCGACAGGGAAGACATCACGCAAAGCTACTGCATGTTTGATACCCGTTTCACCTCTTTGAGAAGAATCGGTGGAGATACCTTTTGGTTTGTTGTAGGCAATGTAGACGAGGGGCTTTTGTTTACCTCGAAAGCGGACTTCAACGTTGTCATTTTCGTTGACCTTATCTCCTAGGACAGCCAATCTTCCGTTGATGAAGACTTGTTTCTTTTCAATTATTTCGTCAGCACCTCTGCGCGTTGAGTATTTATGTTGAGCGAGGTATTTGTTGATACGCATAGGGTACACAGGCTTTTCTGAGTTTTCCATATCGTTGCTACGTTTCTCGTTTCGTCCGTTGTTCATTCAAAAATTCTAGCATATTTTACCGAGGTGTCAAGGTTTTTGGTGGGCTGGATTCAGTTTTCTTTTTGCGTTTGAATTTAGATTGAATTGAGGTTGAGATTGAATTTTTCAAATAATTTTGAAGGCGGGGCGCGCGCGAGAGCGGAGAGATATTAAAGACGGATATGATTTGTCCCCCTCCCCCCGGAGGGGGAGTGAGTCCTCTTTCTTCACAAATAAAATGTGACGGATTTTCCGTCACATTTTATTTGTTGGAAAAAGAGATGTGTAGGACGGCGTCATTTTTGTTACATCATAAAAATGTCGAAAAGTTTGACGTTTTTCATTTGAATACCCCCTGGGGGTATTAAAAATATGTATGTGTAATGGTCGGTTCCTCCATCGTCTGAGTAATTAAAAAATTCCAATTAAAAAAGTGGGCAAAAAGAAAAGCCTTCCTATGTCACTGGAAGTGACACGGAAGGACTTTGTTTTTTACTGATGCGGTTGCGGGGAATTTCGCGAAAATACCCCTTTTTACCAAACCGGCTCTTATATCGGGCCGGAATGATTTGCGGCAACCAATTATGCGCAAGACTTATTTTAACCGTATCGTCCCCTATCAAACATGTCGAAAGGTGGGGATGAGGAAGTTGAATCTTAAATGAACCAAATGACGACATATCTTCCATTTGTCGTACATAATCTGTAGGCTCATTTAGTCCCCGTAAGCGACGTAGCCGCAGCTGGTGGACCCTTGCTTGTAGAGGAGTTAAGAGAACGGAAACCCGATAGACAATCCGCCAATCTCATCTCCTTACACTTTCAACGAACTCTATAGTAGTACCACTTGGTACGCCAGAGACTTGTTATAAACTCATCCTGGCACTAGTAGTATAGCATACCCACAATATTTGTCAAGTATTTTTGCATTTAATTTACATAATTGATAAAAAATGGCTACATTAAGCCGTAAATATAAATGTAGACTTTACGATATGTAGCCAATGTCAAGAGGTGTGACTTTATGGTTCATGTTAATATATAAACCCATGAAGAAACACCAAGCCTATTTTGATAATGCCTCCACAACACCCCTAGATAAGCGTGTTTTAAAAGAGATGATGCCATATCTCACGGATGATTATGGTAATGCTTCCAACCTTTACGAAACTGGCCGTTGTGCTAGAAAAGCGATCGTTCAAGCTTCGGAGCAAATAGCAAAAGCTTTGCATTGTCGTACAGATGAATTTGTTTTTACAGGATCGGCTACAGAAGCAGACAATCTGGCGGTTATTGGGACAGCTCGCGCCCACGGTTCTATCGGTGGAGAAAAAAACGTAGAGAAAAAAAGAATTATTATTTCAGCTTTGGAACATAAAGGCATAATGGCAGTTTGTGATGCTTTGGAAAAAGAAGGTTTTGAAATCATTAAACTTCCAGTTGGTAAAGATGGCATGGTCAGTCCAGAAGATGTAAAGAAAAATTTGAATAACAAAACAATCATAGTTTCTATAACTATGGCTGATAGTGAAACTGGAACGATGCAACCGATAAAAGAGATTGCGGAGGTTATAAAAGAGTTTAAAATTAAAAATAACCAAACATCAAACACCAATAACCAACAAGCGATACCTTATTTTCATACCGATGCAAGTCAGGCGGCCGCTTATGCAGATATAAATGTTGAAAAACTCGGGGTTGACCTCATGACACTTTCGGCTCACAAACTTCGTGGTCCAAAAGGTATTGGTGGTCTTTATGTCAGACGAGGCCTCAAGTTGAATCCGATAATATATGGGGGTGGTCATCAAGGTAAACTTCGTTCTGGTACAGAAAATGTTCCAGCTATTGTTGGCTTTGGTAAAGCTGTTGAGCTCAATGAAATTTACAAAAAGAAAGGTATGGCTAGCACAAAAAAGCTTAGAGATGCTTTGCAGAAAGGTATATTTGGTTCAGTTAAGAAAGTCGTTTTGAATGGTCATCCTACAAAACGTTTGCCGAATTTTCTTAATATTTCTATTTTGGACATAGAAGGAGAGTCGCTTCTTTTGGAATTGGACGAACATGGAATAATGATAAATACAGGCTCAGCTTGTAATTCTGAAAGTTTGGAACCTTCTTATGTTCTCACTGCTTTGGGTAATCCTTATGAATTCGTCCATGGTAGTATCAGATTTACGTTAGGTCCAGAGACGACAATGTCTGACGTGAAGTATGTCTTGAAATTTTTACCAAAGATTGTTGAAAGGTTGAGGAGGATTTCCCCTTTGGATCTTTCTGAAGATGAAAAGAAGGTAATGTCTGATCCGCGAGCTTTTGTTGGGAATAAGACACCGCACTTTCTGAGAAAGGCAAAGAAGGGATTAGGAAGTTAGAGATTAGAGACTAGGGAAATCGCCGTATGATTCCCTAACCCCTAATCCCTATCCTCTAAATACTAATTAATATGAAAAAAATAAAAAAAGTAACCAAATCTAATTTAAAGAAACCTGATGTTGTTAACAGACACACTGGTGGTTCGTGGGCTTATTCTAAAGAAGTACGTGATCATTTCTTTTCTCCTCAAAACTTACTCTGGGAAAATCCAAAGGAAGCAGAATATGATGCTGAAGGAGTAGTTGGTTCACCAGCTTGTGGGGATGTTATGCGAATCTGGCTAAACATAGATCCAAAAAGGGATACGATTACCGCTTTCAAGTGGAGAACATTCGGCTGTGCTAGTGCCATCGCCGCTACTTCCATGCTTTCGGTTATGGTCACAGAAAAGAAAGGTATGAAGATAGAGAAGGCTTTAAAAATAACACCACAAGACATCATTGCTCGTCTGGGTGGTTTACCAGATCGTAAAATACATTGCTCGGTTCTTGGAGACAAAGCCTTACGAGCGGCTATAAATCATTGGTTCAAAAAGACGGGTCAACTTGATAGGATTTTGATAGAAGGTGAAAAAGTGGTTGACCCAAATACCAAGGTTACAGAAGCTGATATAGAAGAAGCTGTTTTGGAAGGGGCGACGACTTTGGAAGCTGTTCAAAAGCGTACGAAGGTCGGTATTGGTTATCCAGAATGTATACCAGCAGTGGAGGAATTGATAAGGTTTTATAAAGAGAAATACTTCGGGTAAAAAAGAGAATTTCTAATTTTTAATTACTAATTTCTAACCCGTGACAAAATGTTATGAAAGCAAAACTTGATAAAAATAAAGATATACAAAAGATAGAAGAGATTCTCGCCAAAGTTCGTCCTTATATCAGAATGCATGGAGGAGATGTGGATTTTATAAGTCATAAAGACGGAGTCGTCACTTTGAACATAAGTGGAACTTGTTCACATTGTTCATTGGCTGATATGACGTATAATATGCTTATTGCTGGAATTATGAAAGAAGAAATTCCAGGGTTTAAAGAAGTATTTATTAAAAAGTAATTAATGTTGTCATTCCCGCGAAAGCGATTTAGCAAAATCGTGTCAAATGGACCGGGAATCCAGGATACAACCACTGAATTTATTGGTAATATCCTGGATCCCCGCTTTCGCGGGGATGACGCAAAGAAAACATGGCAAATACAAAAGAATATCCACGTAATAGAGCAGATTCAAAGATTGGAAAGATAGTGATAGACCGTGATTTATGTATTGGTGCAGCATCATGTTTGGCTGTTTCTGGTTCTACTTATGAGCTTGATGGAGAAAATAAAGCCGTCGTCACAGCTGCCGATAGTGCTGACGACGCAACTCTTATGATGTCAGCAGAGTCTTGCCCTACAAAAGCTATTTTATTGTTTGACAAAGAAGGTAAGCAAGTTTTTCCTAAGTAATCACTGTTGTCATGTCCGACTACAAGTATCTAATAATCGGTGGCGGTGTCGCTGGGGTGACAGCTGCTGAGACTATTCGTCAAAATGACCCTGTAGGTTCTATTGCTATCGTTTCAGACGAGCCTTATTTGTTGTATTCCAGAGTAATGCTTTCCAAACCAAATTTCTTTTTGGAAAAGATTCCTTTTGATCAGATTTGGCTCAAAGGGGAAGCTTGGTATAAAGAAAAGAATATTATTTTTCTTGGAGGTAAAGCTGTCAATAGTTTGGATTATAAAAATAAAAAAGTCGGACTTGTAGACGGTGATTCTATTTCTTACGAAAAATTACTTATAGCCATAGGTACAGCTACACGCAAAGCCGTCATGCCTGGTGCGGACAAGAAAGGCGTGCATTATTTGCGTTCTTTGGAAGATGGTAAGGGAATTATGGAGAATATAAAAACTGCCAAGAGAGCGGTCACTGTCGGCGGAGGCTTTATTGGTTTTGAGATGGCAGACCTTATGCAATTGGCGGGAATGAAGACCACAGTAGTTCTTCGTGAGCCATATTTTTGGGATCCTACTTTGGATGAATCTTCAGGTTTTATTATTGAGAAGGCTATGAAGAAAGTTGGGATTGAGATTTTACATTTAAATGAAATTAAAGAAATAACTGGTGATGGTTCGACAGGCTCACCACAAGATGGTTCGAGGACACCACAGGGTGGAAAAGTGGAAGGTGTGATCCTCAAAGATGGTACGAAGATAGAATGTGAAGTTGTGATTTTTGGTATTGGTACTACTAGCAATCTAGAATGGGTCAAGTCCGCCGGTTTGGAAGTGAAGCGCGGTATCATCGCAAATGAATTTATGGAGACTAGTGCTGATGATGTTTGGACAGCTGGTGATATTACAGAATACAAAGATTTGATTTTAGAGGAAAATGTTCAAATGGGGAATTGGGTTTCTGCTCATGAGCAAGGACGTATCGCTGGTTTGGGAATGGTAAACAAACCCGAGCCTTTCAAATTTGTTTCTTTTTATACTACTCAAGGTTTTGGTATCTCAATCGCTTTTGTCGGTGATACTGCTCCGGGTTCAGATAGAGTGATAATTTCTAGAGGGGATGCAAAAAGTGGTTCACTCGGGCGCATCTTTATTGTCGGTAAAGAACTTATTGGTGCTACCCTCATAAATCGTACCAATGAAATGGGTACTATTTCCAAGCTTATAGAAAAGAATATTGATGTTTCCAAATATCACCGCGAGCTTGGTGATGCTAGTTTTGATCTAAAAAAGTTGCTGGTTTAGCGGAAGCGAGGCTTCCGGGAGGACTTGTCCACATTTTTTCTCTGTTTTGTGAGTAATTTAAGGTAAAATATAGTTATATGAGAAAAACTATTGGAATAGGGTTGTTTTTGTTTAGTGTATGTTTTTTAAATAACGTAGTTTTGGCACAAACAACCCAGAGTAAACCACATACTCTTGCGGATTATGGTTTGACAGAAGAGAGTGTAAGATATCTTTCCCCTGAAAGAATAAAGAGGATTTTGGATTCTAAGACACCAAAAGAAATAGAAGCCGAGTCTTCTTCCCTCGCTTCAACTTCTGTATATCAAGAAGCTGTAATTGTCCCTAAAGATTCTGTCAATTGTTTTGACTATTACCGTTTTGGAAGTGTCCAAACCGATATTGTAGCTAGTAGTCCTAATGCTGTTTCAGGTATGATTATGCAGTTTTCTGGTGCTATAAGAAATAACAATGATTATCCTGTTGTTGGTGGAACATTGTACGTAAAGATTTTTAAAGTAAAGGGAGTAGAAAAAGATGTCAACGGTCCAGACGTTATAGATCAGTTTGTGGCTATGGACAATATTGTTATCCCTGCAAAATCATCAATTCAAACTTCTTTTTCTTGGCCAGTACCTCTGTATGTTCGTGGTGGAGACTATCGTATAGCTAGTTTCTTTGTTACGGATAAAAAGTTCAATCTTTTAGGGTTGAGTTTTACAGATGATGTAGTAGGTAATTCTTATGATTTCAAGATTAGTAATGTGGATTCTTCCGTATATTTTGATAAGTCTGCGGTATTTATAAATGATAGAGCTTTTGCTTTTGCCGCTTTTCCTCCACGTATAGAAGATAAAGATTCTGCTAATGTTTCTGTAGTAGTAGCCAATACTACCAATAAAGATGAGACTGTTGAAGTCAAGTGGAATTTGTATCGCTGGGATGCTATGAGTTCAGATAATTTCATAAGAGCAACTTCTACCAAGGTGTTCGTAAAAGCCAAATCTTTTACCAAGACATCATTGGTGGTGCCGGATAAAGAATTTCCTGTTTACTATCTTGTAACAGAATTAAAATATAGAGATACCAGGTCAATCCTGAATATCCGCTTTGTAAGATCGGGAGTTGATAGAATAAGACTCAATTTCCCTTCAGTTATGCAGTTTCCGATAATAAAGGGAGCAACATCCACAATGTTTTCATGTTTACATAATAGTGGTACTGCTCATGTTGTACAAAATGGCAAATTGACTCTTGAAGTTAAAGATAAAGAAGGAAAAATAGTTGATATTTATACTTACGAAGGTGGAGTTACAGGGTCTATGATGGCTTTGAAAAAAGATTTTATATCAAAAGATAATTTGGATAAGTTTTCTCTTACAGCCACACTCTGGCAGGCTGGGAAGTTGGTGGATAAGTCAACTATTGTTTATGATTGTAATATTATAGATCCTACGAAATGTAATAAAAATAATACTGGTCTCGTCGTTACAGTTATAGCTTTTATCCTTCTTGTTCTGATAGCTATTGGTTATGTGATACATAGAAGGAGGGTGGCTATTAGTAAGTCAATATTTATCTTGCTGTTGCTTCCTTTAGGGTTTATGTTTACACCTTCGGTTACAGAAGCGAAAGAGACTATGTGGACTGATACTAAGACAGATGTTATATCAAATATGCTTTATTATTATTGGGATAGATTTGGAGGTTCTCATGGTTGGGGTGAATCTGTAAAAGGTAGAACGGTTCAAATTAAATATAGAGCTAAAATATTTACAATAGATACCAATGGAAATGTTATTAATGAAATTTCTGATAGAGCGTCAATACCAGCGGGAACGAAATTAAGGTTAAGGTTTTCTCCGCATCTTCCAACCGATATTTTTTGGTTTGGAATGGGATACACAATGGATTCTCCTTATGGAGAATGGAATACCAATGCCGACCCTGGTGTGTCGGATAATAATGTAGAAGTCCTTGGCAACTCTCCTCAAGGCGCTGTAGATGATTGGGATACCACTGGAAGATATAATTATTCAGATGGTGCAGTTTTACCCACTAGGACTTTAGGAGGTTGTTCTGCTAAAGATTATGTTGAACAGAGTATAGATCCATATGGAAGAGATTGGGATGCGTATATCCCTCTAGTGATAGCTCCTCCAACAAATAAAACAGTTACAATAAATGGTACATCTTATCCATTACTTTCTGATGCGGGAGGATATTATGCAGATTACACGATAACTAATGGCAATGTTGGTACTGGTGGAGTATGGGGAACTTGGGGTGAACCATATGGCTATGGTTGGCCTAATTATGGTGTAAGTTATGCCGGTGGACTTGATATAAAATTTAATTTCGGTTCAACAATAGGTAAGTTCTATTATCGTTATTATGATTTTAGAAATGGTGGTGGATCTTACAATAAAGGCTGCTATGGGAATAATATTCCATTATCGTTTGGTGGTTCTTTTGTAAAAACCCCGTATGTCTTAGAGGTTCCTAGTGTAACGGTTAGATATATGTTGGATGTTGGTTCAGCTCCAGTAACCAACAACCCCCCTACGATCCCTACTATAGTAGGTCCAACAACAGGTTTTAAAGGAATTACATATACCTTCTTTGCTTCTTCTACGGATCCTGACGGAGATCAGGTTAGATATAAAATTGATTGGGATAGTGACGGTAATGTGGATCAGATATTACCAAGCTCAGGTAATACAAATTCTGGCACGACTCTTTGGGGTACAAAAGCATGGTCAACGAATGTAGCGACCGGAAATCATTCATTTAAGGTTATGGCCTACGATGAACATGATATGCCTTCAGTTGATTGGGGGACGTATACTATTAATTTAAGCGATCCACCACTTCCACCCGTTCCAGAAGTCTCCCTAACAGCCAACGATCTTTATGTTCTGAAGGATAGTTTCAAGAGAAGCCTTCCTCTGCAATTGACTTGGTTAGTCATGAATAAAGATGTATCTTTGCCTACTTCTTGCGAAGCTACTGCCTGGCCAAATACGACAAAGACTGGTTTGAGTATATCTGGCAATGTAGATGTTGGTGATTTAACTAATGAAGAGACTACATATAGTATGACCTGTGTTGGTCCGGGTGGAACAAGTGCACCAGCTACGGTAACTATCTATGCTTATGGTAGCGATATCAGCGTTAGTCTATCAGCTAATCCAACTAAAGTCACATTAGGAACTACTCCGGGGAATAAAACAAAGCTTACATGGTCATCAGAAAACACTACATCGTGTTTGACCACTTATCCATGGCCTGCGGTATATACGGCTGTAAGCGGTTCGGTTGATTCTAACGCACTACTATCAACAACAACATTCTCAATAAAGTGCGGAAACCCAGTGGCGAAAAAAGAGACTAGTGTAGAAGTTGGGGTCATAATACCTCCGTCAGTTTTTTCTCTCAAAATAGGTACCACAGGTCCTAATGCTGACAAAACATCATTTACAGTAAAGAAGGGTTATCCATTTGGTTTGAAATGGAAAAACACATTAGATCCAAAGTTTGATGCTGATACAAGTAAAGGTTATAAGTGTGTAGCTTCAATACCTTCTGTTAATGGTTCCAATTGGGATGATTTTGGAGGTAAGAGCTTTAGCGACCTTAGTTCAAATGGTGATATCTCAGGAATGAACACTCCTATCGTTGGAACATTTGATTTCAAAATCACCTGTACTTATGCAGATAATGGGAACAACGATATACAAACTTCCTTAGTCAAACTCAATGTAACCAGTTCTTCTGGAGGGGAGAGGTAATTCAATTTTACGGAGGTTACACCTCCGGAAATTTTAGTTATTCACCATAACTCTTGCGTCAACGATTTCAGCTTCATTGGAACGAACCATGACTGGGTTTAGATCTATTTCTATTATCTCTGGATGTTCCATAGCTAGTTTTGATATTTTGACGATAACATCGGCAATACTTTCAAAATCAATAGGTTTTTCACCGCGAAGTCCTGTTAGAATATTGATGCCGTGTATTTCATGGATCATTTTTTGAGCAACTTCTTTTGAAATAGGTGCTATACGTATAGAAGTATCTTTTAGAGCTTCGGTGAATATTCCACCCAAACCAAAAAGTACGGTTGGACCAAAAATTGGATCTTTTTTCATACCAATAATAATCTCTTTCCCCAAAGCCTTTTTTTGTACCAACACACCGTCTATGACCGCGTCTGGTTTTTTGTCTTTGATACTTACCAACATCTCATCCCAAGCTTTTTCGGCTTCCTCAAATGATTTTATATTCAATTTAACCGCACCCATTTCGGTTTTATGAACAACGTCTGGTGACATTGTTTTTAAGATGAATCTATCACCACCCAATTTATTTATCGTATCTTTTAATTCACTTTTTTCTTTGATAAAAATTCCAGATATAGACAAATCAAATTCACTGAATAATTTCCTAGTATCACCAAAAGACATCATCTTCTCTATCTCCAAGCTCCCAGCTCCCAGCTTCCTTGCGACCTTCGGTCTCTCTATTTTCAAAGCATTACAAGCCATATCATCTAGTGCTTCAACAGCATCTTTTGGAAAAGTGAAGTTAACCAGATTGTTTTCTTGTAGAATTTTTAGACCAGCATCTAGGTTTGCTCCGCCGATGAATACGGGAATAATAGTTTTCTGTGCATTGTATTTAACGATGAGCTCAGCGGTTTTTTCTGCTTCAGTCATCATTTGTGGTGTGACTATGACAATGATAGCGTCAGCTTCTCTTTCTTCTATTAGAATTTTCAAAGCAATTTCGTATCTACTACTTAGGGCATCACCGATGATGTCTACGGGATTATTGAAAGCCGCCATAGGTGGCAAAGATTTTTTGAGTTTACCTATTGTTTCTTCGGAGAATTCTATCAAAGACAATGAATGAGATGATTCTATGAGATCTGAGGCAACAACGGCTGGACCGCCAGCGTTGGTAAGGACAATCATTTTTTGGAGAGGCTTGAATATTTTGAGTTCCAAAAGTTTTGCCATATTGAAGAATTCTCGGATTGATTGGACGACGATGATACCAGATTGTTTGCAAGCGGCAGAGAAGACGGCATCTTCTGGAGCCAATGAGCCAGTATGAGACATGACAGCTTGTTGACCACGTTCTCCTTTGCCAGCTTTTATGAGAATGATAGGTTTCTTTTTTGTTATTTCTTCTGCCAATTCCATGAATCTATGACCGTTGGTCAATTGTTCAACGTACATCAAGATGGCCGAGGTATCTTCGTCGTCACGTAGAAATTCCATGAATTCAATCTCGGTCAGAACGGCTTCATTGCCAAGACTGATGAATTTGGAGAAACCGATACCTTCGGCTAGAGCTTTGTCCAGTACGGCCGTCCCTAGAGCTCCAGATTGCGACAGGAAAGCGATATTGCCCTTTTTGGGATGACTGGAAGCAAACGAAGCATTCATGTTTGTGTGGACGTCTATAACCCCAAGACAGTTTGGACCGAGCATAGTGATACCATTTTTCTTGGCTATTTCTGCAACTTTCTTTTCAATTTCAAGACCCTCATGTCCAATCTCCTTGAATCCTGCTGAGATGATAATGACAGTTTTTATATTTTTTGAGGCGCATTCCTCTAATATAGAAGGTACTACGTCAGAGCGTACAGCTATAACTGCTAAGTCTATTTCGGCAGGAATTTCTTTTATGGAATTGTAAGTCTTTAATCCGAGAATTTCTTTTTCAGAAATACTTATAGGGTATATAACCCTCTTTTTATTGGATGTAAGGGATTTGATTATGTTGGCAAATTTGGAAGCAGGTTTTTCTTCTGCACCTTCGTAAAGTAAATTGGACATCAATGCATAACCTACTTTATTCTTGTCAGATGATGCTCCGATGACAGCGACAGAACGAGGGTTGAATAGGTTATTTAGTTGCATGATAGTTAGGAGAATTTCTAATTACTA
Source organism: Candidatus Paceibacterota bacterium (assembly GCA_041666915.1). Classification (NCBI taxonomy): domain Bacteria; kingdom Bacillati; phylum Minisyncoccota; species Minisyncoccota bacterium. Next base: position 414,773 of record JBAYFZ010000001.1, on the reverse strand, counting down.
ATTTTTAATTTCTTGTGTTGTCATTCCCGCGAAGGCGGGAATCCATGAATACTGGCGACAAATTTTATTGGTTACATCCTGGATTCCCGCCTTCGCGGGAATGACACAAAGACTAATTTCTGATGAAGACTTATATATCTTAAGGAATTCAGTCATTGGAATTTGGAAATTATTTAGAAATTAGGAATTAAAAATTAGAAATTCCCAAGTAGTTGCTCCTCAAACGTTGGTCTTTCCACGTTATAGAAGATGCCCAGTGGTACCCGCTCTCCTTCTTTTCTAGAAAGCTTGATCGCCGTATCAATATTGTCGGCAGGACCGCCTTCGCGCAAGAAGACCCTTTCTTTGAAGTAATCTCTTGTGTCAAAGAAGGTAATACAAGGTTGGATGATTTCAACGAAAGAAAAACCTTTGTGTTTGATAGCTTCTTCAACGATTTTCTTTGTACCAGCAATATCTCCGGCATATGTTCTGGCTACGAATGAAGCACCAGCTGAAAGTAATACAGAGAAAGGTTCAAATGGTTCATCAATACTACCGTAAGGGGTAGTTTTACTCTTGAAACCTTTTGGACTCATAGCAGAAGTTTGACCAGTGGTGAGGGCAAAGACTTGGTTATCGTGAATAAATATTTTTATATCAGAATTGCGCCTTGCAGCGTGGATGAGATGTTCTAAACCTTCTGAATATGAATCACCGTCTCCACTCATACCTATAACGGTTAGATTCGGATTGGCACATTTGATACCGGTCATGGCTGGAATGACTCTACCGTGTAGAGCGGTGAAGCTATTTACGTTTAAATAATTAGAAATCTTGCCGTGGCAACCGATACCTGCACAAGCTACCAAGTTTTCTATTTTGAGTGAACCAGAATTGACCAAACTTTCTATAGCCTGTCTGTAAGCAACTAAAATCTGTGAGTTTGGACAACCCGGGCACCAAGTGATCTTTGAAGTTGTTGATAAGTTTAGAGGCATAATGTTGTTTTGTTTTTTGTGTCATTCCCGCGAAGGCGGGAATCCATGAATACTGGCGATAAATTTTATTGGTTACATCCTGGATTCCCGCCTTCGCGGGAATGACATAATGAATTGATCTTTTCTGCCAACTCAACTGGTTCAAAAGGTCTTGAATCGTATTTCAGAATCTTGTCTGTGACTTCTATGCCAGTTTTTTCGCGGATTAAAGCAGATAATTGACCATCATGATTACATTCAACGTCAATAATCTTTTTGGCTCCAGATAATTCTTGTTTTACTTTTTTAACATCAAAAGGTTCTAACCAAACAATTTGTACAAACTTGACTGGTTTTTTCAAATATCTGGCTGACTCCAAAGCGGGACCTTTGGTTGAACCCCAGAAAACAACTATATTGTCACTGGAGTGATCGCCGTAGACTTTGACGGTCTCGTGGTGATTTAAAGATTTTTTTAAGGTTTCTGATTTAGCAAACCTTTTATCTAACATTTTTTCGGCTAACTCTGGTTCATCTACGGTGATACCTGCATGGTCATGTTCATAGCTAGTAACTTTTACTGTAGTATTGGCTGTGCCAGGAAAAGCCATAGGAGATATACCGTCTTTTGTTATTTCATATCTACCATATTTTTCATCTGTATTTTTTGCGACGTTTCCTTTTTCTATTTTAATATTCTCAGCTTTCAAAAGACTCGTAGCAGAATGTTCGGAAATGATTTTATCCATAAGGACTATGACTGGTAGTTGGTATTCCCAAGCCAGATTCAAGGCTTGTGCACCAAGGTAGAAGGATTCTTCTGGATCTCCGGGGGCGATGACTATTCTCGGGAATTCTCCATGTCCAGCATGTATGGCAAATCGCAAATCTGTTTGACTAGAATAAGTAGGAAGTCCTGTGGCAGGTCCTTGTCTTTGGGAGACAGCTACTACCAAAGGTAATTCGGCTATACCAGCGAAACTAAAAGCTTCTTGCATCAAGGCGAAACCTCCAGTAGCAGAACCAACTGCTACGCGTTTGCCGGCGTAAGACATGCCTAGTGCCATATTGATAACCGAGAGCTCACTCTCTGGTTGAATGACACGCATCTTTTGATTGTGTCCAATATTGTCGTGTTGGTGTGTAGCTAAATATTGCAAGATACTTGTAGCTGGTGTCATTGGGTAACCAATGTAGAAATCTAAACCAGCTGTTAGAAGGCCTTTTGCTAGGGCACTATTACCATCTATGAATTCTTTTTTACCTTCACTAGGGTGAATCTTTTTGGAATGTCGGAAATTTTTGCTTTTGAGTAATTCGTAACCTATATCAGCAAGTTTGATGTTTATTTCTGGTTTTTTGTTTTTGAAGACATCACCTAAGACTTTTTCCATGAGCTTGAAATCCAAGTCTAGTAGGTAACAAAGCGCTCCCAAAGCCATTGAGTTTCTGGTAATAGGAGAAACATTCATCTCTTTGACTGTAATGTCCATCGGTATAACTACGGCATTGTCTTTGAGTATGTCCAAATCATCTTTTTCAAAAGAATCAGCCAAAACAACCGAATTGTCTGCCATTTCTTTGCGATGAAGCACGATGCTTTCTTCGTTGAGAGCGATGAGAACATCCAAAGCTTCGTGGTCAGAGTATATTTTTTCCTTACTGAATGAAAGACGGGCAAAATTGTGCCCTCCACGGATAAGTGAAGGGTAAGTGTATGATAAATATGATTCGTAACCAAGTTCGGCCAAGATAGCACCTAGTGTGATGCCTGATTCATGGATACCGTCACCAGCCGCTCCGCCGATGCCAATAGTAAAAACACTGTCGTGGGATTTCTTCACCTATAAATTATAGCATATTATGTTTTTTCATTATTTGTTTTGAAAATAGAGTTATAGATAATCTACGTTGTAAATATTGACTATTTGTTTATCTGTAGTATTGTAAAATTAGTTAAAAGAAAGGAATTTTGTTCTATGAAAACTAAAATAGTTATGAAAAATATTGATGAGGGCGACAGTATCTTTCGCAGCTTATCAATCTGTTTGACTGATAAATGCAACATGAGTTGTTCTTATTGTTTACGTGAATGCGATGTTGCTAAACGTAAAATGTTACCGTTAGAGTCTATCAAAAAGGCCATAGATTTTTTTGTATCTATGGAACCAGAAAAAACAAAGTATATTCAATTGACTGGTGGTGAGGTATTTCTTTATCCAGATATATATTCTCTCATTGAATATATATTAGCAAAAGGTTGTATTTGTCGATTGCAGACTAACGGTCTTCTTTTACGTCACGCAACGTTAACTCGTCCTGATCTTATTGGACATCCGTCGGTTGTTATCAAAGCGTCCCTTGATGGTTGGAACGAGAGGATTAATTCTAAGTATAGAGGAGTTGGAACGTTTAGACCTATTGTAATCGGTATTGAATCTACTCTAACTTTAAATAAAAAAGTGGCTATAAAAACAGTTATTCATGAAGGTAACTTCGATGGTTTAAATCGTATGTTAGACTTCTGTATGAGATTGGGTGTTGCTGGGTGGTCTTATAATACACTTATGCAAAAAGGCAGATCAAATCTGGCTACGAGCGTATCTCAACTTGATGTGGTTAAAAAATTGATTCCACTTTTCAACACGTCAAGATATTGCAGGATGTTAAATGGAACGGATATACAGATTATGTTTTGGATGTTTAGTAATGGCATTTCAACTCGTCCTAAGTATTTCTTTATCAATTATGATGGAGGAATCTATATTACAGATCGTACGGAATCATCGAGACATACCGGCTCTATCTTCAATGATGATTTAAAGAGTCAGTTTGTACTTAAAAACATTGATTTGACTGTTCCTTGGGAACTGTTAAGCTTTGTAGGAACTCATCTTAATGTTGAGATTGAGAAAAAGAAGGTGGTGGCTTATGAAAAATAAGCATAAAAACAAAACCAGTAAGCGAAGAATCAAAGTGATTGTTGTCGGGTCTAGTATATCGTGGCTCGGTGGCGACGCGAATGATTGATGTTCTCGTGTATAACTGGTTTGGGTAGCTTATTCTATAGGCTACCCTTTTTTGCTAAAAATACCATTCTTTTGCTAGTTTCTGGATTAAATTCTTTAGCTAACGTGGTATCACCAAAAACTTTGATTAATTTGAAGCCATTTTTTTCTAGCATAGCCTTTATTTGTTCTAGACTATAGAGCTTCAAAATGAAAGATGTTTTTTCAACTACGTTGCTACCTTTCTGAATTATAGTTATGTTCATAACAGCTAAATTTGTTTTTTCATCAAAACTTGAATTATATAACCTAAATGAGTCATTTTTTTCTTCCCACGTCTTTTGAGTGGAGTATTTTAATGTAAGATTTTTATTTCTTATATCAAATAGAAATAGACCACCTGGTTTTAGGGATTTGTTTACTGATTTCATAACTTTTTCATTTTCTTCATCATCGCTAAAATATCCGAATGATGAATACATCATAATAACAGCTTCAAACTCGTTAATATTTGGAATTATTCGCATATCAGAGCATATTGTTTTGATACGAACCTTTTCTTTTGTAGCGGTGTCGGATAACATATTCAATGCATTTTGATCTAGATCTTGTCCAGTAACATCAAAATCATTTGCTAACAAAACTGCGTGTCTCCCGTGACCGCAACACAAATCTAGAATTTTTGATCCTTTCTTTAAGTTAAGGACAGATTTTATAAAATCCGTCTCTTTTTTAGTTTGTTCAGCACCTATTCTTTTGTCATCTAAAGTTAGGTGTAGATACCATTTTTTGAAATATTCATTGTTATCTTTCATATGTATGATTGTAGCTAATTGTTAGAATTAATCAAATACAGATAACCCGAGTTCAACAATTAATTGCAACACTCATATCTAATAAAAATGCTATAATATGACAACAATTTCATGACAGATTTACCAAAGATCAAAGTTGGCTGGTTTTCTTTCTCTTGTTGCGAGGATAATACTATTGTCATGACCGAAGTTATGAACGACCATTGGCAAGAATGGAAGCAACTTTTTGATTTTCGTCATGCACGAGTCATGAAGTCCAACAATATTATGGATAGTTTTGATATCGCTTTTATAGAAGGTGCTATGGCTGGTCCAGAACATATAGAAAAACTCAAAGACATCCGTAGTCGTTCCAAAAAGTTGGTCGCTGTTGGTTCTTGTGCAATCGTTGGCTTACCAGCTGGTCAGCGTAATACTTTTACAGAAGAACAAAAAGCTAGTATAGATTATTTGGTGACTAGGTTTGGTGCTTTGCCGGAAGTAAAGAAAGTTTCTGATGTTGTCAAAGTTGATGCGGAGATACCAGGGTGTCCGATGGATCCGAAGGTGTTTTTGGAAAAGGTGAATTCGCTGGTGGTGGAGTTGAGGAGTTAGTAGTTGTGTCATTCCCGCGAAGGCGGGAATCCATGAAGGCAACTAACAGAATTTTTTGGTAATATCCTGGATTCCCGCCTTCGCGGGAATGACAACGCAAGAAATTAAAAATTAGTAATTAGAAATTTTCATAACTATCATGCACCGCATAGACCTACGCTTGGATCATATAACAAAAATAGAAGGCGACGCCTCCATGGACGTTGTGGTTGAAGATGGAAAAGTGACAAATGTGAAGTTTGCTATTGTTGAATACAAGAGATTTTTCACTACAGCTATGAAAGGAAAGAGTATTGTAGCTATTCCAGCTCACCTAGCTCGTATTTGTGGCACATGCTCCAACGCTCACGTCATGGCCGCTATTATGGCCTGTGAGAATGCTTTGGGTATAGAAGTCACTCCGCAAACAAAACTTTTACGTAAGCTTACTATGCACGGTCTTATGATTCGTGACCATGCTTTGCATTTATATTTATTTGTAATGCCAGATATGTATAGTAAAGATGCATTTCTGGATTTTGATGATACGGATCCAGTCCAACATCAGTTATTACACGATGGTTTTGATATCAAAGCTTCGGGCAATCATTTGGCTCAGATCATTGCTGGGCGTAGCGTTCATGCAACTTTTCCAGTTATGGGAGGATTTTTACAATTTCCTTCAGCTGAAGCAGGGGCACAGTCTATTGCAGAATTGGAAGCTGTTCGTCCAGCCGTCTTGCGTCTCATAGAAATATTCAAGAACGCACCTTTTCATCTAGATAGAAAAACAAAATACATGGCTTTGGTGCCAGATGATACTTTTGGCTACATTGGTGGAAAAATCATTACAGACAAAGGTGAAGTCTACGAGCAAAAAGATTTTCGTTCACATTTGGAGCATGTGGTTTTACCATATTCACAGGCTTCTGCATATACATACAAAGGTGAGAGCTATATGGTTGGTGCATTGGCCAGAATAAACTTGGCAAAAGATAAGTTACATCCAAATACCAAGGAGTCTGCTGTGGAAGCTTTGAAATTATTCCCATCAACGGATATTTATCATAACAATCTTGCGCAGGCTATAGAAATACTCCACGGTATAGATGAGTCTATAGATATACTTTCAAATAATGTTTTCAAACCAGAGCCGATAGTGAAAGTCCCTATGAAAGCTGGTGTTGGTATAGGTGTCATAGAAGCACCTCGAGGAACGCTTTATCATAAGGTTGTAATAGATGACAAGGGAATTGTGTTAGATGGTGAAGTCATAGTTCCTACTGGTCAAAATCAAGTCAATATTGAACGTGATGTCGGTGTTTTGGTAGAAGAGTTGATTGGCAAAATGCCAGAGGACAAAATCAATCCTGAAATTGAAAAATTGATTCGTGCTTACGATCCTTGTATGAGTTGCGGCGCACACTTTTTGAAGGTTAATTGGAAAGGGAAGAAGTAAAGACGGGTTGGTAGATTCACATGACATTTTATGTTTGATACCCCCTCCCCCCTAGGGGGTATCAAGTTAGGAAAGATACGATGACCTCCTCCTCGGGCTCTCGCCGTCGCTTCGTTCGAGGTTTCCTGGGTAAGAAAACCACCCCCTCCCCCCTAGGGGGGAGGAGTCAATCTGGAAATAGAAGAGGAACATCTAAATTCCTTGCAAAAACACTCTTTTTGGTTAATATGAGCTTAGATAATAGTAGTAAGCAGAAAAACAAATAGATAACGTAAACATGTTATCAGTACGTTATCGGAAAGGAAGATTGAATAAAATCAATATTTCAGGTGAAAGATTGTTTCTGTTGTATGCATTTCCGTGTTTAGAAGGTAAAGTGGCTGCAAATGTTGTGAAGTCTATTTATGCCGCAGAATTGAATAATGTATTAAATAGTTGTCGAGAACCGTCCCACTTGTTGTTGAGGGAATGTTTTCAAAACGCTGCTGATTCATTTATAAGTTTTGCGAATATAACTTCTTTGTCAACTCCTTGGCCAGTAGAAAAAGTCAGGGAATTCTGGCGTAACCATAAGGGGAAGAGTCCTCAATGTGCCGTAATGCATGAGGTAGTGGAAGAAGTCAATCAATTTGTTAAGGTTCGCCACGCTAAAAGGATAAAGTTTTTAGTAAATAGGTACAATCTGCCAGTAGAGAAAGGTGATACTGTCTATTTTCACTACAACTTTATTGCAGAGGTAGTCAAATCATAAAAGGTGATCATAATTTGGTCACCTTTTCTTTTAAGTTGTTATGGGGAGCGATTTTAGTGCGGGCGTTATTTTAATAGTATTTTTTTAATCTCCTCAACCGCTTTTTCTTCACTAATATCCGGTGGCACCCCAATAATCATTATTTTTTTGAGCCTACCGAGTTTTTTCATATAACGAAGATTGGTTAGGGCGTCAAAGTCATGCATTGAAAGTTGAGGGGTCTTATCAAATGATTCAAGATCATCAAAAATCGTCACCTCGTCAACTCCAACAGCTGTATCTATAATAGTCATCTCTTCCGGAATATCCCATTCCTCATTAGGGTCTTTTATTTGAAACGAAACCTCAGGAAAGATTTTTTGAAGCCTAGGAACCAGTCTAATAGGTAACGAATCCATCTCCAAATCGGGGTTACCAAATATAAATACAGTTTTGATTTTCATTGCTGTAAGTATATACGAGGTCCATCTTTGAGGGTAGACCTTGAATAAAAATAGTTAATACCAATTTAATCTTTTTGATTGCGTATATAATCCTATAAAGCTATTAATGGATATAATGTTAATAAACTGTTAATAAATGGACTTGCAAAATTATTTTGTAGGGTGTATAAATACGCACTATGATAATACTAATAATTGAAGACGAGAAGAAATTAGCAGATGTTTTGAAAAGAGCTCTGAAGACTGAGAATTATTCTACAGATTGTGCTTTTGATGGAGAAGAAGGTTTACAGAAGGCTGTAAAAAATAATTATGACCTTATCATCTTGGATATAATGCTTCCAAAGAAAGATGGTGTAGAAATTTGTAGGGAATTGCGTGTAAATCATATTCATACTCCTATAATAATGCTTACTGCAAAAGGTACTCATGAAGATAGGGTGATAGGTCTTAACGCTGGTGCAGATGATTATTTGCTTAAACCTTTCGGTATGAATGAACTTTTTGCTCGTATCAGAGCAGTTTTGCGTAGAAGAAAAACTACTGATTCAGATATTTTAACTATTTCAGATTTGATTGTAGACAGGGTTAGACATGAGGTTACAAGAGCTGGGAGGATTATCAGGCTTACTCCAAAAGAGTACAAACTACTTGGAGTTTTACTCAACCATCGCGGTGAAGCCATCAGTAGGAAGAGGCTTATAGATAGTATTTGGAAACCAGATCATTCTGAAAATAATAATGAGCTCAATGTTCATGTAAGATATTTGCGCAGGAAGATTGACGGCAAAGGTCAAAAACCACTTATTCACACAATACGCGGAGTTGGTTTTGTGGTTAAGGAGTAAAAAACTTTTATATACGCATTTTATCTTATTTGATTAGGTCAATTATTTTTATCATGAAATTATCAATTTCAAAAAAGATAGCGTTACTCAACCAAACTACATTGGAGTCTTTTGCGGATACTTATCCTGAGGAGATAATCAAACGTTTTACAGAAACTGGCCTAAAGATTTTAGGTGCCGACTTTAGTTTTACTTGGTGGAAAGATTTGAAGACGTTGAAGTATCACTTGATTTATAAAAGTCCAAATACACCATATGAACCGAAGTTACCAAAGAGGAATGGTGGCAAGACCAAGAAAGATAAACCTGGAAAACCGTTGTTTGTTGAACGTATTGTAAAAGAAAATTATGAAAAAGAATTTCATATAAGACCATATATGAAGAGTTACGTTATCATACCGGTTATTTATAAGGAAAATTTATATGGCAATGTGATCATGTGTTTCAAAAAAGAGCATATTTTTCTTGAAGAAGAGAAGGAATTGGCAGTCTCTTTGGGTAATGCGACAGCCAAAGCTGTCACTATACATCGTCTAAAAGAAAAAGAACAAGAAGTCTTACTTGCTTCTGCTAAACAGGAAGTTCAGTTGAAAGAAGAACGATTGAAGAATGAATTTATAGCAAATGCCACTCATGAAATACGTACCCCGCTCGCTATCATAAGGGGTAATGCTGACCTTGCCTTGCTTCGATGTAAAGAAGTTCCAGCTTGTACGGCAAAAGCCCTAAAAGCTATCAATCATGAGGTAGAACATCTTTCTGAAATCATTTCCAATTTAACGCTTATGATCTCAAGTGATACGTCCCTTAAAGAGAATACTGCTTTTACAGAGGTGGATTTGTTAAAAATTATCAAAAATACTATAAAGAGGTGTAAGACTCTGGCTGATAAGAAAAATATATCTGTGAAAATGGTAAACACAGATGACGCTGTTATTTCTGGTGATGAAGCCAATCTCAGGAAACTCTTTTTGAACCTTATTAGAAATGGTATCAACTATGGCAAAGTCGGGGGATGGATCAAAGTGGATATCAAAAGGGAAGGGAATTTTGTAAAAATAAAAGTTGAAGATAATGGTATCGGTATAAGTAAAGATGACCTACCTTATATATTCAATCGTTTCTATAGAGTAGATAGGTCTCACAGTCCTGACGGAAACAGCGTTGGATTGGGTCTGCCTATAGTCAAATGGATAGTGGAAGCTCATTCTGGATCAATAGAAGTAGAGAGTATTTTGGGAAAAGGAACTATCTTCATTGTAACATTGCCTACATTAAAAATACATTAAACAATCCACAGGTTGTTAACAGGTTTATGTACATATATTGATTGACGTTTGGAAAAAACGGGAATACAATATTAAAACTAGATTAAATATTATATCAATTTGATCTAGACATTAATATTAATCACAAAAAATATATGCTAGTAAAATTCAAATCTCTAGATAACTGGGGTATGGGTAGCAAGAAAAAGTTTTCAAAGAGTCGCAAGTTCGGTGCACTCACTATGTGCAAGAAGTGCTATACGTTTTATTACAAGCATTCCTGGCATTTTTATAAGCCAGAACAGTTGGAGAAGAATACGGATTCTATCGTTTCTGTACGCTTCACGCAGTGTCCAGCTTGTTTAGAAGAAGAAGTAGCTGAAGAGAATTTTGTAAATGGGGTGAATCAGGGCGGGTTAACAGAGTTAAATCAAGCCTTTCAATCGTAAGGGTGTACGGGGAGCACTTTGAGATTTTAGGTGAGATATTAATGTTTCTGTTGATACTTTTGAAGACAAGATCTGCTCTGTGGGGTAGGTCTTGTGTTCTTTATTAGGATTAAAGGTGGAAGTGTGTCGTAATACAATATAATAGCTATTTGTCAATATTGAGTATATACTATAAATATGGTGAAAAATATAAATATCTCTGGTAACCCTTTTAAATTAGTTTTAATACTGTCTCTATTAATGTTGTGGACTCCTACTACTTTTGCACATAGAAGTCCTCTCGGTTGTTCTGGTAGTGCTTTGTCTATCAATCTCTATACAAGTAGTCCAGAAGTTCGTATTGGGGATAGTGTTTCTTTTAGTATAGATATTTTCAATGGTACTGGTGCCGGACTTGCTTGTGACGCTACCAATATCCAAGCTTCTATCGTCACTCCAGATGGTCAGACTCATCCAGTTACACTTTCGCGTACAGCACTTTCTAGTGGTCAAATAGATGTTTATTCAAGTGTCGTGACTTATACGGCACGAGGTCAAGATATCAAGACAGACGGTTCTCTAAAAGCTACTGCTAATGTTATAGGAGATATCCATCAGAATGATACGAATAGCCAAGGTGGAGGTAGTCAGGGTGTGAATATAACAATTGTTGTTACTCCACCTCCGCCTCCTCCGCCACCACCTGTTGTCGTCACACCGCCACCTCCTATTGGTGGTGGAGGTGGAGGGGGAGGTGGTTATACTCCTGTAGTGTTGTCACCGCCAGTGATCTCTTTGAAGAAGACTCCTAGTGTGCTTACTTTGCCTGCTATTGGAGGAAAAGTTATCTATACCTATCTTGTAACTAATCCCGGCACGACTACTTTGAGTAATGTAACTGTTGTTGATGATAAATGTAATCCATCGGTTTATGTTTCTGGCGATGCAAATATCAATCAAATGCTCGAGACTTCAGAAACGTGGACATATACTTGCGAAGTAGACCTTAAACAGACGACTACAAATATTGCTACCGCTGAAGGTCATGCGAATAATTTAACTGCTACGGCCACCTCGTCTGCAATTGTTACTTTATCTTTCCCCAAGCTTCCTAATACCGGTTTTGCTCCAGAAGGTGGATCTTTGTGGGATATGATTGTGAATTTGTTCTGGTTTTTGTAATGAGAATTTCATTAAAAAGTTTTTTTGTTATTGTTGCAGTAGTAGCTTTTCTATTGCTATTAGTATTTTTTGTGATGAATGTTAAAGAAGATCGGTATTCACAAGGTCTTAATAATAAAAAGTTGGTTGAAATCGGTGGCATTGCCACTTCAACTACGGTCGTTCCAGTAGATCTTGAAGTATCAGTCTCAGGGATTCCTACTCGCATCAAAATCCCAACGATAGGCGTTGATACTCTTATTGAATCCGTAGGTCTCACATCAAAAGGTGCTGTGGCTGTACCAAAGGGTCCAGTGAATGCGGGGTGGTTCAATCTCGGTCCACGTCCGGGAGAAAAAGGTAATGCAGTTATCGTTGGTCATTATGGTTGGAAAGATGGGGTATCGGCGGTTTTTGATAATTTAGATAAGTTGAGGGGGGGAGATAGGGTTTATGTTGAAGATGAAAATGGGGTAGTCGTTACTTTTGTTGTACGTAAATCACGAGTCTATGGTGAGAATGAAGATGTGCCAGAAGCTTTTGGTCTTGGTGATGGAAAAGTGCATTTGAATCTCATAACTTGTGGTGGTGTTTGGAATAAAGCTGAAAAAAGTTATTCTACGAGGTTGGTGGTTTTTATGGATAGGGAGAGTGGTAACGATTCTTTGAAGATTAGTGATTGACCCCCTCCCCCTGGGGGAGGGGGTGCATTACATTTCTTTGGTCTTGATACCCCCTAGGGGGGAGGGGGTATTGTGTTCGTGTTTATCTAATTGAGCGGGTGGCGAAGTAAAAGTATTTTTATTGGTTAGTTCCTTTCAACTGTAATATAACTATAAAAAAGTGACGAAAAATCCGTCACTTTTTTAGTATCTTTAATACGCAGGAAACCCTGTCCGTTGTGACCTATCTGTCGGACGGAGATAAATTGTGTAATCTTCCCGCGAAAGTGCCCTCTTACTGAGTAAAAAACCTTCTTAATAGTGTTTTGCGATTTTTGTGATGCATAATTTTACAATGACATCAATAACACCAGTTAGTAATATTGACAAGATACCCCTAGGGGGTATACCATGTATTCATTATGAACCCATCAAAACAGAAATTGATAGATAGATTGAAAGTCATTGAAGGACAAGTACATGGTCTTAGGAACATGTTAGTAAAAGATACGTATTGTATTGATGTTATAAGTCAGACCTCTGCAGTAAAGAGAGCTCTCTCTAGTGTAGAAGATTCTCTCATGGAAAATCACTTGAATACTTGTGTTGTAAAACAGATCAAAGGAGGAAAACAAAGTATTGCAGTTGATGAAATTCTCAAAGTTTATCGCCTCAAGCGCAAATAATCAGATTATACCTCGTCATTTAATAGTCATTTGTTCTTACCATAAAAATACATGCAAAATAAAACATATAAAGTAAAAGGAATGCACTGCGCTTCTTGTGCAAGTATTATAGAAAAGACTTTCAAAAAGACTGATGGGGTAGAATCTGTCTCTGTAAATTATGGTACAGAAACAGTTAAACTGGCTTTTGATAATTCAAAAACTAATCCAGAAAGCCTTTCTCAAAAGATAGAAAAATTGGGTTATTCCTTGGAGATTCCTATGGTAACAAAAAGTGGTATGACAACAAAAAATGATTCTGGCCATTCTTCTATGGGTGCAAAAGAAATGGGTATGTCAGAGGACGAGCATGCTGAGCATTTGGGCTTAAACCAATCAAAGAAAGAAAAATTAGCAGAGATCAGAGATATGAAGACGAAAGTCATATCAGCCATTCCTTTGGCCGTTATCAGTGTATTCATAATGACTTGGGATATTCTTGCACAATCCAGTTTGGCTCCGGAGATGACTTTTACTGTCAAAGAATTTTTCCATCATCTTTTGCCAGTTATGGCGACTTATATACTTTTTGTAGTTGGTAAGCCATACCTTCTTGGTTTTTATCGTTTTCTACGCTACGGCAAAGCCAATATGGACACTCTGATCGGTATTGGAACAGTTTCTGCATTCTCATATAGTTTTATAGTTACTTCTTTTGAAGAAGCTTTGAGACCTTTCTTGAATGTTGATAATACCTATTACGATGTCGCCATTGTTGTCATCACTTTTATCGCCCTTGGTAAATATTTAGAGGCTCGCTCAAAAATCAAAACTGGTGATGCTATAGAAAAACTTCTCAATCTTCAAGCAAAAACAGCTTTGGTTATCCGTGATGGTAAAGAAATAGAGATTTCAGTGAATGATGTGAAGCACGGGGATTCTATTATTGTTAAGCCGGGGACAAAGATTCCTGTGGACGGGATTATCACAGATGGTTCATCATTCGTAGATGAATCTATGGTTACTGGTGAACCCATGCCAGCCCAAAAGAAGATTGGTGACAATGTCACTGCTGGAACAATGAATACAAGTGGCTCATTTACATTCAAAGCCACCAAAGTTGGTTCAGAAACACTCCTTGCACAAATTATTAAAATGGTTGAAGAAGCTCAGGGTAGCAAAGCACCTATTCAAGCTCTTGCCGATAAAATCTCTAGTGTTTTCGTACCGATTGTACTTGTAATAGCTTTTCTTACTCTAGGAACATGGCTACTCCTTGGAACTGGTCCACTCGGATTTTCGCAAGCCTTATCTTTTGGCCTCGTCTCATTCGTAGGAGTTCTTGTCATTGCTTGTCCTTGTGCTCTTGGACTTGCTACACCGACAGCTATTATTGTGGGTGTTGGAAAAGGTGCTAGAGAAGGTATTTTGATAAAAGACGCTGCAACATTAGAAAAACTTCATAAAGTTGATACGGTCATTGTAGATAAGACGGGTACTATCACTATTGGTAAGCCCACTCTTGTTGATATCGCAAATTTTTCTGATTTGAAAGATGAAGAGTTTGTTTCCATCCTTGCTTCACTTGAAAATAAATCTGAACATCCTATTGCACACGCGATTGTAAATTATTCAAAAGAAAAAAATATAAAGATTAGCGAAGTTTCAAATTTTGAAGGTATTCAAGGTAAAGGTTTGAAAGGTTCTATTGCTGGTTCTGAATATTATGTTGGTAATGTAAAACTCATCAAAGATTTGGGATTATCTTTTGACGTTTCCAAGATTGAACAATTTACTGCACAAGGGAAGACGCCAGTTATTCTTGCAAATAAAGAAAAAGTACTCGGCTTTGTCATGGTAGCAGATGAGATAAAACCACAATCCAAGCAAGCCATATCGGATCTTCATAAACTTGGTATCAAAGTAGTTATGCTCACTGGAGATGATGAAAAGGCTGCAAAATACATGGCAGGACTTGTGGGTATTCACGATGTTGTCGCTCATGTAATGCCAGAAGATAAATTGGCAAAGATAAAATCATTACAATCGCAAGGGAAAATAGTAGCAATGGCAGGTGATGGTGTGAACGATGCTCCAGCATTGGCTCAGGCCGATGTTGGTATCGCTATGGATACTGGTACTGATGTGGCAATAGAGTCAGCCGGCATCACTTTGCTTGGAGGAGATATCTCAAAGCTTGTGAAGGCAATAAAACTTTCAAAGATGACTATGAGAGGTATAAAACAAAATTTATTCTGGGCATTTATTTATAATGTCATAGGTATTCCTTTGGCAGCTGGTGTATTTTATCCAATATTTGGTTGGTTATTGAATCCAGTTTTTGCAGGATTGGCGATGGCATTTTCAAGTGTTTCGGTGGTGTCAAATTCATTAAGAATTAAAGCTAAAAAATTATAAAAATATGAAAGATTATAAAAATATGCAAAATAAATATAAATTCCATATTCACGGTATGCATTGTAATGCTTGTGTCCTTATGACAGAAAGTGAGCTACAAGATTTACCAAATGTTAGTTATGTCAAATCAGATCTTGGTAGCCATACAGTTGAGATTGCTGGAAATTTTGGTAACAAAACATTAGAACAGATTGCAGAAGAATTGACTGTACCGCTCAAACCTCACGGTTATACGGTTTCTGTAGAAAAATTGGTCAAAAAAGTGGATTGGTCTGATTTCAAGATAGCAGTACCAATAGCTTTTGGTTTTGCTGTTTTATTTGTTGTCCTGCAAAAGATTGGTCTCATCAATATGGTAAGTGCTGGAAATGTTACTTATGGTACAGCTTTTGTGATAGGTATTGTCGCCTCACTCTCTACTTGCATGGCAGTTGTAGGTGGACTTTTACTTTCTATGTCTGCAACATTCGCAAAAGAAGGTGACAAGATCAAACCTCAAGTAATGTTCCATATTGGTCGTATAGTCTCCTTTTTTATTCTCGGTGGAATCATAGGTGCGCTCGGTTCGGCTTTTACTCTCAATACTTCTGCAACGTTTATTTTAAGTCTGATTATTGGTATTGTAATGCTTGTTTTGGGTATAAATCTTTTGGATGTTTTTCCTTGGGCCAAGAGGTTACAACCATCAATGCCAAGATTCATTGCCAAACATGCTCATGGTGTATCAAAATTCAACCATACACTCACACCGCTTTTGGTAGGTACTGCAACATTTTTCTTGCCTTGCGGATTCACTCAATCAATGCAACTTTATACTCTTACAACAGGGAATTTTTTTACCGGTGGTCTCACAATGTTATCTTTTGCTCTAGGTACTCTTCCTGTCCTTGCTTTGGTAAGTTTCAGTTCATTTAGTATTAAAAATAGTTCAAAATCAGGAATCTTTTTCAAGAGTGCTGGACTTGTAGTTATAATGTTTGCATTATTCAATCTGATAAATAGTCTGGTTGTTGTTGGGATTATTCCGCCAGTATTCAATTTTTAGTACGTGTTAATATTAATACCATATGAAAGCAACCATTTTATCTATTATAGTCGCAGTTACCCTCATTGCAGGAGCTTTGTTATTGGTGAGAGGTGGTAATACGGTTACTTCAGGACAAGTTGCAACTAATGCAAATAATGTTTCTGTTATTGATGGAAAACAGATTATTGAAATAACCGCTAGAGGTGGTTATCAGCCTAGGAAAAGTATTGCAAAGGCAGGCATTCCTACTGTTATTAGGTTCAATACTAACGGGACTTTTGATTGTTCATCTTACGTACGTATTCCAAGTATGAATATTTCTAAAGCGTTACCACAGACTGGTTCTACTGATATTGATATTGGTGTGGGTAAGGTTGGTAAGCTTTCAGGAACATGTGGAATGGGTATGTATCCTTTTGAAGTTGAGTTTACTGTATCTCTTTAGTCTTGATACCCCCTAGGGGGGAGGGGGTATTAAAACTGAGAATTCGCCATCTACCGACTGGTGGAGCGAATCACGGTAACAAAAAAGCAACATTACATTAATGATGTTGCCTTGTCCCGCCTAACGTAACTTTTATCCGCCGTGACTTAGTACAGATCCTTCGGGAACCTTTTTCTCCTCAAGGAATTCATTACGATGTTCTCTTGCGAACCTCGCTGCTCCGCCAGTCATGGCGAATCTGATTATTAGCCACCCAGGATGTTGATCTAATTCTTGTTCGGTACAGTGATGTTCCTCACAAGTGCGCTGACGATTTTCTGGATCATGTATAGCTTGATCAAGCTCCGCTTTTCCTTGCAGTCTAAAGTTTAAAGTTTTCATGATAGACCTCCTTCCATGAAATTTTTTGTACAATTAACCGCTATGGGTAATATTACTCCTAATAGTAGGTACTTACTAGACCAAATGGTGGATAAATTACGAAAGAAGTCTGATGATAAGAGCTACCAATGCTATTACCAAAAGAGTGTGGATCAAGTTTCCACCAAAATTGAAGGTGAATCCTAGAAGCCAGAGAACAAACAAAACTATAATTAGTGTCCAGATCATATATTTATATTATTAATTAATAAACGAGAACCCTTTCCCATACAAAACTTTGAGCTTTTCTAGACCACGATGTACTTTTACGGCCAAGGCATTTTTAGTTTGTCCTGTCAGGAGTGACATTTCTTTGAGTGATAAATCTTGCACATAACGCATACGTATCACCTTTTTATATACTTCTGGAAGTTGTTTGATGAGAAGGATCGCCTTTTTGCCATCCAAGAAATTCACAAGATGTTCAGAATTGTCGTCACCGACTTCAAAGTCTTTTTCCAAGAGAGTATCTAATGAAGTAGCTTTATTCCTACGTTTACGATACTCATCAATTATTAGATTGTTCAAAATATGATAAAGAAAAGCTTTCATTATGTTAATTTTGCCTCCTTTTATGAGATATTTCCAAGTTTTCAAAAAAGTATCTTGCACCATGTCTTCGCCTACGGCACCGTCTTGTGTTTTGAAAAGGGCATACGAGTTGAGACCTTTATTGTAGTTATGGTGAGCTACGGTCAATTCCTTGTTTATTGATATTTTTCTTTCTATTGTCATATATATTGAGACGTATGTAATGACTTTTCATTACACAAATATTACAGAAGGCTGTAATAATAGGTAACATATCTATATTTTTAGGTGTGTAATGACAGTGGACGATCTTTTGTTCATTGCACAAGTATTACAGCAACTAGTAGGTATTTGTAACAAAAGTGTATCACATTTTTTGTTATTTGTTAAGATGTAATGAATAGAGTATTCCTCCGTCTTTATTAGTATGCAAACAGATAATAAAAAACAAATAGGATCAGATTTTTTTGAACGTTCATGGGAAGAAAGTTGGACGTATATAAAGACTGTAGTAGATGTTGTGCATGAGCCGGTTTTGATCTTGGATGCGGAATTCCACGTCATTGCTGCTAACTGGCCTTTTTATCAAATGTTCCACGTTGAACAAAAAGATACTGAAGGTAAGATTGTGTACGAATTGGGTAATGGTCAATGGAATATTCCAGCTTTAAAAAAGCTTTTGGAAAATATTTTACCAAAGCATACTTTTTTCAAGGGTTTTGAAGTGTCTCATTCTTTTCCTTTGATAGGTCAGAAAATAATGATATTGAATGCTCGTCAGATTCATGTCAAAAGGGAAAATACTTCTGAATCATTACCAGCAATCATACTTCTTGCTATAGAAGACGTTACGGATATGATGGATGTCGCCAAACAACTTGCAGATCATACGAATAAATTTGAGATAAAAATTACTGAGAGGACGTTACAAATGGATAGGCATATTTCTTCATTAGAGAAAGAGATAGGTGATCTTAAAAAGGGATATAAAATGTAGTTGTAATATTTTGTCTATAGAGACGGCATCTACTATGTAACAGTAAATAGCAGGTCGAGCTTTTTTATCATTTTATAAACAAATAAATAATACAAATATATGATTAATTTCCTCAAATCTAGTTTATTCGTTGGAGTTAGTTTAACGCTGATTATCGCTATGGCAATATTGGTCACCGCTCCACAAGCTAAGGCCTCAGAGTATCCAAATATCTTGGTAGGCCAAAATCTTACCGTTGGATCTCAAAATCAAAACGTTGTTGTCCTTCAAGGTTTGTTATCAGAGATGGGTTATCTTAATGTTCCCATTGGAATTCCATTCGGTTATTACGGTTCTCTCACTAGAGACGCTCTAGCCAGATATCAGGCTTCAAGAGGTGTCACTCCAGCTGTTGGATATTATGGTCCTATAACCAAAATAGCTATGCAGTCTGATTTCTCTTCACATGGTTGGTTATCTCTATTAGGTTGGTAAATCAGAGATAATGTACAAAGAAAGACCGCATACCTCATAGGTGTGCGGTCTTTTTGAAAAGGGAATTCAGGGCAGTATACTGCTGATAATATCTTTTAATCTGACGGGACTTTCATCCGCAGTCTTGCCGGAAAGTATGTTTTCGCTGATTATGAACAAACTACGGATAAAGAACAAAAGTGTTAAGACGACGAATAGTAGGGCAAAGAACCAGATCACCCAACTTTCCAAGCAGACACCTTCCATTCCACCTTCAATAAGGATTGAGTTTATTGTTGAGAGTATGAATAACCCAAAACAAGATACCGCTGAATATGTTACCGAACGGTAAAGGGCCGACAAACACAGTTTGAGAGAACCTTTCATTGAGTACCTTCTTTCTTTATTTGTTTTTGAAATTGGACTACAAAACAGATGTCCGTGTCAATTATAAGATATTGGGTGTTATTTGTCAATGGGCTATACGTATCTATTGACTATTTGCTATAACTATGCTAACATCAAGGGTAGAATGGTGTTTCTAGTAAGCGTTGCTTACGGAGTTTAAAACATCTAAATAGACAATCAAATTCAGTTTTTTAAAAATGAAAAAAACAGCATCTGATATTTTCGCACAATTTCGTGCGAAATTTCACAATCTTTATAACTTCGTGAAGACAGTTCATGAAGGTATAATCGCCTCTGGCAAGAGTACTCACGGTCATGGCCTTGACCATGATCTTACAGTTGCACAGTATGGAGCTAAGATCGCTCCAAATAAACGTGTTGGAGAGTTAGCGTGGGTTGCAGGACTCCTCCACTCTCTTGACCGTCATTTCTCTGCTGATGAGACGCGGAGATATGTTGAAGAGGGTTTGAGTATGGTCGCTCAACATTTCACCGCTGTTGAGATTCAGGAGATTAGAACGGCAGTGGAGGAACACTCCAAAATGAACCAAGACACTGACGGGATCGTTACGATGGTGATCAAGGATGCCGATCGGTTGGCGAATCTTGGCGCAATCAATCTGATTCGCGGTGGACAGCACCGACCATGCATACCGGCTTATATTCCGGAGACATTGGGTCAACTACATCCATTGTCAACATTCAGCCGACCGATGTCTTG
The DNA here is from genome assembly GCA_041666915.1 of Candidatus Paceibacterota bacterium. Lineage (NCBI taxonomy): Bacteria > Bacillati > Minisyncoccota > Minisyncoccota bacterium. The sequence goes on along the minus strand of JBAYFZ010000001.1, from coordinate 394,313 downwards.
CTTTGACGCCACGTTTTACAATCTTGAGTGGCGGGAAATGCTACGGCTACCGATGGCAAAGGAACTTGGAGAAAAGTATTTCCAATTCATCAAAGACTGGCAGGCCCTGGTGGTAAGTCAGGCTACTGAAGTGGGTCTCTATCCTTGGCCAAAGTAGGTCAGAATAGGTTGCGAGGAAAATATCATGAAAATCGTGCAGGACATACTGCGCGATTTTTTTTATTCAACCATAACCGCCGTTCCGTAACACAAAACTTCAGTCACTCCTTGTAAAAGCTCGGTAGTGTCGTAGCGGACACCGATGACTGCGTTGGTACCTTTTTCTTGGGCATGTTTCATCATGAGCCCGAAAGCTTCTTCTCGAGTTTTCTCACATAATTCTGTAAATAAGCTAATGTTTCCACCAAAAATCGTTTGTAATGAACCACCGACTGTACCAATAATAGATCTTGAACGAACAATAACCCCTCTTACTATTCCTAGATTTTTGACAATCTTTTTTCCTGGTAACTCAAAGGCTGTTGTTGTGTTTTCCATATTTTTTAAATAAATTAATTAATAATTACCCATCTTAAATCCTACGTATACCCCGACTATTCCGCCAATAGTAGTGAATAATACGGAAGACATGGAGAAAAGTCCTGCACCCCATAAGCTAGGTATAAAACCACCGATAGTTGAGCCTACGAATACCCCTATCCAGATCAATTGTTTTTGACTCATGGTCTAAGTATAGCAAATGATTTTTGATAAAAAAGTACCCCACCATGAGCACGGGCTCGTGGTGGGGAGTGATGGGGAAGAGTACCTATCCTTTGAAATGGTGGATTAGAACCATAATTGTAACTACAACACTGACGATTGCTATCCCAATTCCATATATGCACAGAGTGATTTTTTCACCGAAGAATGGTAATCGGAATAGGAGCATGTTCCAGTTGATGAGACTCATAGCGATGATGAAGGCGATGATTGCAAATTTGTTGCCACCATTACTCCATTCGCTTTTGAGGATCGGTCCAGCGGAAGTTCCTCCTGGGATCAATGCTCCAGCCAAGGCGGCTTTGATGATGCCCGCATTACCTGTGGTGGCGGAGCGGATAGCGTCGGGGTGTTTTGAATAAAAGGCCTCAATCTGTCCTGCTAGGATTGTAAACACTATTATCATTGGGAGAATTCTCCAGAAGAATTTAAAACCAATACCTAGACCATCTTTCAATAGTGTCATACCACCGATTTTGCCGTTAATTGCCATAAGTGCACCGCAAGCAATAATCAGAATACCGATATTTAAGAATGTCTTCATTAAATGTTCCTCCGTTTGTTATTTGTTGTTTTTTGTGAATATCAAATTGACTTGTTTCAGTATGATATTATATAGATATATAGTCAAATGTGATTGATTTGGGGATTTCATTATATAAAAAAAGAAACCCACCAGAACGGAGGGTTTCTCTGTTCGGGCGGGTTTGTGATACTACTGAGAGAATGATTTAGACTTGTGTTTTTGCTGAGCTTGTTGGATTGCCTCTTTCAGAATAGCGAGCATTTCTTCAGTAACTCCTGCTGGTGTACTCTCTTTCTTGTAGGTCACCGTGAAATTCTCACAGATCTTGATAGTACATTTATCCAAGAGCTCTGGGAATTCAATGCGTACAGCGCCCCAGAAAATGTTATGCAGCTGCCCGTGTCTCATGGCAATCTCGTTCCTGTCGGCCACGATTTTATCCATTTCCGCCGAGTGTTTTGCACATTTTTCGATGCGGGGGTTACCCTTTTTGTGCGATTCGGCATGTTCAGCCATTTTTTCTCTGATTTTTTGGTTGATACCGTTCAGGAGGTCTACCGATTTGCTGTATAGGTAAAACAATCTTTTCAGGTCGTTACTCATTACACCGACAGCCACTTCGCCTGAGGCCATTTTTTCCGTTTCAAGCTTTACCTTTGAGAGATTGACTTCGGCCGCTAACGCTATAATGCTTTTACTCATATCGTACCTTTGTATTCTATTTTGTTTTTAGTTTGTGCACTTGCTCAAAGTTACTTTGACGCAATTAGGAATATATTAGCACGTTAGTGGTATTTGTCAAATGGGAGAAAAATTTCATTATAAAAAAGAGAAACCCGTACAACAGGTTTCTGTGTGCGGGTTTCGTATGTTTTAGCGCGATGAAGGCGGGGACTCTGATATCACTTCTACAGCATCCACATTAACCCCTTAACCTTGAAGCGAGGAATAGTGATACGGCTACCATTACTATTCCAATCAACAGTATTAGTCCGATTACATATGTATCAAGGCGTATTATCGCGTGGAAGATCGCTAGTATCATGGACAAGAAACCGACCGCCACGAACATAATGCCAGCTTTTCCGAGGATTTGAGAAAACTTTTTCATAATCTAATCTTTCTTTTTTATTGAATAACTACTGGTACTACAGTATGACTTTCGGATTTGGTTGTCAAATGACGTAAAAGAAATAGGGGATTTATAAAAAAGAAAACCCGCCTCATGGTGTATACCACGAGATAGGTTTTTTGTTTAAATAATTTACTTCAAGAGCCTCAAAGCTCTAGAGAGATATTTTTCTGCTATATCCCAGTCAATCGGATCGAGAGGATTACCACTTGGTCGAAGTCTCCCTTGAGCATCAATGCTTAGATCAGGAAACATTTTGATGAGTGGTTCAATCATGAATAAGGTCTCATGGTTGAGGCCACCAGCAACGGTAATTCCAAGGTCTGGAAACTGCCTCTTGATTGCCGATATAAATGGAATGAGTCCCGTGGCGTCTATACAAATACCTCGTCCCATACTCTTGTCGAGCAAGACACGATGGATCACTCCTTCGTAATCCTTGAGTCGTTGAATAATCTCTGCAGGATTGTTGTTAGCTCCTTCAATCGCACCTCTGCCAATTTGAAGGATTACTTCAATTTGTTTTCGTGACGTATGTATAGCATCTGCGATTTGACCTGGATCTGGCCATGTCATGTCCAGTTGTACAGCATTGATACCGATACCGCCGTAACCGATTGCTCTAGACAGGTCACCGGAGAACCACACTTTGTTTTTATAGTCAGCATAATGGAGACAATTGTAAGTTTCACCAGAACCAAAGATGCTAGCAATCACCTCTTTTGGTGGAAAAACTTTTGACCATTCTGTTTCAATGTTGTTGAGCGTTTTACGGCTCATCATGACACCGACATGTAATTGTCGCCTGGAATCTTTAGGTTTTTGCTTGTGCATTATTCCGAGCATCCTTTGTACTTGCTCGAAATTGGTGAAATCGGTAATACCGATATAGGGAAGTAAGGGCATATAAGCTCCTTTCTTTGTTGAGTTGTTAAAGGACTATTGTGACTCTACGACTCTACAACAGAAAAGCGATTGAGGCAAGAAAAGTATTGGCGGATTCAATTTCCTGCTATTTGAGATATTTACCCGCAACACTCAGTGCGAAAGATGGAAGTATGATAAAGACACAAGTCATAAGTAATCTCATAATAAATTGGTTGACTGGGGCATTATCATTTTGTCCACCAAATAAGACCAAGCAAAGACCGACAATTCCGAAAGCTATTGAAGCACAGATGAAGATGCGAGTTGAAATTTTTTGCATGAATGATTATTTTAACGGATGAATAATTTGAATAATTTCTAGAATAAGATTGTCACGTATAAGTAGGTAGCAGACTATTTCAAATATGATTACAAGGGTAAATGCATATTTTGTTGGCATCTTTGAAGCGATCCATAGGCCAAGCATCATGAATATGATATCAGATAATGAATTGGCAATACTATCTCCAAGGTAACCTAGTGAAATTGTTGATTCTCTAAAACGGTTTATGATGATGCTGGAATTTTCAATAATTTCCCAAAATGATTCTATAAATACTGCGATTAGGAGTTTAGTTGAGAAAGTACTTTTTTTGAAATAGGGAATAATTGAAAGTAGGATCAAGAAAATTATACCGTGTGAAATGTGGGTCAAAGAATAAGCGTCAATAAGGTGTTGAGAATTGTGTATTGAATTTATATCAATTGACCAAATAGAAATATCGCCAGCTGGGCACCATAAATTGCGACCCATGAGAAGTTCAATGATTGCTACTAGGGCGAAAGTGCCAAAAATAATAATTTTGGAGTGTTTATTATAAAATTCTTGCATTGCTATAATTTTAACATATTAATGAGAAATTTTTATCGTGAGTTTAACCCTATTTCAGGTATAAAAAAACTCGTCTTCACCTGAAGACGAGCTATGGAAATTTTTGTGGCGTTACACTGCGGTGGTTTTCCTTCCACACGGTTTCTCTGGTTGTCTCCAGGTGACCTTGTCGGTCAGCGCATTTTTTCACGTCATGTGACGAACCCCCCTATGATCCAAAGAGAAATTCTCAAGTGGATCGCCCAGTCCATTCGTACTCGCTTTTTGTTCCGCCAGTAACAGTTATTTCTTACCCTTAATATGATGCTAGTTGCACATGCGCAATTCGCATAATAAGGGCAGAATATCGCTGTTACCTTTAAGACTACTTAGCTTTTCGAATTTTCCAGTTTGGAGGAGCAATTCTCCTTTCTTTTGCCGTTATGCCGTGTCAATAATGATAATCTTCACGGCGGGTTTTTGTACTAGATGTCCGTCTTTGAAGGACTAGGGTAGTATAGCATGTTGGTTGTTGTTTGTCAAGGATTGCGATTAGAGTGACAATTCAGGGTCTGGTAGGACATTTTTAGAACTTTTGGATGAGGTATGTTTTGGGTAAAAGAAAAACCCTCCATTTTACTGGAGGGTCAATCGCGCAGAAGTCTCAATGGTTGAATTTTTTTATTGCTTCAAGCATTTTTTCTTTTGAATTAGAAGCGCGGTCATAGATTGCAACCATAAATGGGTCATTAAGTCCCTGAAGCTCTCGGATGGTACGATCTTCAATGGTGTGTATGATGATTGGAAGCCGTGGGTCTTGTAGGCGTAACTTTTTGTATATAGCTACACCGGTATCTCTTCCACCATTTGTTTCCGATGATTTAAATTCACCACCATGAGCAAGTAGGTTGTCAGTAATGAGAAGGAAAGGTCTTTCGTCTTCTGGTTTTTCGAATGATTGAAGAACTTCTTTTGTGTTCCTACAAAATATCACTGTTAAACCAAGTTTTTCAATCATTTGAATACGATGAAGAGAAAAAATCTATCATTGTTCGCAAGTGCGACGTTTCTTCCTGATTTCATAATTTACCTTCGTTTTAATTTTGTTAGAGCAATTTAGACTTAAATTACATCTTTTAATCAATGTTGTCAACTTGGCTCCTAAAATTCCACTCTGAAGTGCAACACTTTCCGAACCTGAGATTATCATAACCACATTCTCAGACAGGGAATACATATAGAGGATGTACAATCAGTTATTGTTTATGAAAGCGATGAGAAGAAAAAAGAAACCCGCCGCGAACTGAAGCGATGGGCTTCGTGTTCGGGCGGGGGATTTATTTGGTAGCCAAGAGTTTTTCGAACTTTCGTCTCCATACTTTGCTATCTTGCCACTCATATCCTTTTGATGGAAGAAATACACTGATCTCCACTTTATCCTCCCTAGTCATACTATCGTTTCTTGTGCCGATAAGTTCTGGGAAAAGTTTCTCCAGAACAGGTTGAACACATGTGCTTACAGCAGTGTGGAAACCAGAGGTTGAGTAATAGTTGATTCCAGGAAAAAGTGTATGAAGGACGCCCATAGTGTTTGCGATTTTTGATTCCTCTTTTGTTAATAGTTTGTGAGGTTGGCCATTGATAAATGACCATATTAGTATTTTCTTGAATTTCATAGTTTTCATTTTCGTCCGTGACAGTTTCTTGTTTATCATAATTACTTTATTTAGGCAGATTGTTTGGACTGCCAGGGCTTCTTTAAGGCCACTATCCATGTATGTCAAAAAACTACTATGATTTTATCTAATCATAGTTAGAAACATGTGTCAATTATTTTTAGGTTGATTTGGAGTATGTTATAGATTATCTAAGTTCCATACAACTAAACCCTTTCAAGATTGACCGTTTTGTATTTACAGTCAACTATAGCCTTATAGTTAAATTTTGAAAGAAAGCTAATACCAGCGAGCGGCATACTGTCAGATATCAAAACATCGATGTAATTTTTCATGCCTTCCATCACGGCGAAAGCCAAAGCCGTGGGGACCTCCACGACTTGTCCGTTGGCTATACGAACATTTATGACACCTGTGACTTTCAGTCCCAATTCTTTTGCTATCTCTGGTGTGACTTGTAAATCACCGGTAAATCCTGTGTCCAAAATTACAAAAGGAGCCTGGACGGATTGACCCCAAGCTACAAGTACCGGAAAAAGCGGCATGTTTTCAGTAAAGACGCCTTTGATCATATTATTTGTATTCCAGAAATGACTTTGCCATCGTTTCTGCGACATCAAAACCGATTTTTACTACATAGAAGACTTTGTTAGGATGATTTTGTTTTGCGAGTACTACCGCCTCAGCACTAGTCTTTCCAAGATAAACCTTCTCGCTATCAACATCAATAGCCAAAAACTTACCCTTTTCCTTCGGATCATAGATCACTTTTATTTGCTCATATATAGTCTTTCCTTTTTCAGCGATTTTTTGGATGTCAGCTTTTTTTATGAGTTCCTCATTGTTTTGATTGTCGACCATAGCATTGATGAGATTAGATTGATAAGTTAACACTATTATACATCCACTGCAACATTTGTACACACAAGATTTATATTGTCGTTTTTCTTAAAATATACTAATATTTAGGTCTAATAAAGTTTTTATTAAAAGGCATAGAAACGAAAAATAATTGTATGAAAAAGACAAAATCAAAGCCAAAAACAAAAAAGAAAAATGCCGAATGGAAGGGTTTTGATGATTGTGCTATTTGTCAGGCGATGAAAAATGGGAAAGCAGATTCATTTGATGGTCTCATGGAAGCTTTTGACAAGCAGAATATTAAGAATGGACATATGGCTATGAGAGTACAAAATAAAAATGATCTTTACTATGATGCCATGGACGCACTGAATGTTGACGATTATGATTCTGCCGAAAAGATGCTACTAAAAGCAAAAGAAATGGATTCTGATTATGTACAGACGTATGTTGGGTTGGTTTCAGTTTACGGACGTCCGAAGGATAAAAATAAGGCGCTAGAAAATATTAAGATAGCTTTTGATAAAGTCTTGAAAAAGTTTCCAAAATGGCCCAAAAAGATAGAGTGGGGAGTTTTAGAAAATAGAGCCTATTTGAGAGCTATTCAATATAGGGCAGATATATATGGAGATGAAGGAGAAAAAGAAAAAGCTATTGAATTGTATAGGTTGTTGCTCAAATTAAATCCAAATGATAATCAAGGTGTTAGATACGTTTTATCTGGTATGTATGCTGGTATAAGTGGAGAAGAAGTAAATAAGATGTTTGACGAAGGCAATAAAAAGCAAAATTGGAATAAGTTAGAAAAACTAGTTGAAGTCCAAAATAAGAAATATAAGTTTTGGGATGAACCGAAAGATTAAATTACAATCTTATGCTTCCTGAACATGAGATTATCATAACCACATTCTCAGATAGGGAATACATGTAGGGGATGCACAATCGGTTGTTGTTTATGAAAGTGATGAGAATATAAAAAGAAAACCCGCCGTGAACGGAGGGTTTCTCTGTTCGGGCGGGTTACGCTCAATTGCGTGTCCGGTAAAATTTTACTTTCGCTCCATCTTCCGGATAGAAATAGTAGGCGGTATAGCCTGCTATGACAAGCGGAGAATTCGTCTCCATTGTCCAGTTTTTCAGGTCAACCGATGACTGGACTAGACACACCTCGTTCGTCTTGGTAGAGGTTACCAGGGTGCCGTTGCCGTAATCCGGGTCATTCTGGATCTTGAAGATTTCCAATGACACCTTCGAAGGTATTGGCTGATCGACGACGACCTCGGTTGCTATGATCGGCCACGCATAAGTGTCGGTCATAAGAGCGTTCCACGAAATCATATTCGTGAACACATTATTGTTGATGGCCGGATACCGTACGGTGGGATCATTTTGTCCCAAAGCCAAAATCAATTGGCTCATGAAGAAAATACCGACTAATATTGTTTTCACAAAGTTCCTTTTGTTAATGTTTCTGTTGTTCCGTGTAGATTATAGCATATGTAGGATATACTGTCAATATATATCTATTGAATTCTAGCCTGAAGTACTAATCTAGTGCACATATTGTTGATTTTCTTAGAATATGCTAATATTGTGACTGGATGTTAGGTTAAAACTAACTTCCAGCAACAATATGGATAATAAACCCACAAAAGGCGAATTTTTGGAGATCTTATTAAGATCACCCCAGACCATCTTTTCAACAAAGGATGTGGTTTTGATGTGGGGGGAACAAAATGAATCAGCGGCTAGGGTCCGTTTGAACTATTATGTAAAAGCGGAAAAGTTGATCAGAGTTCACAGAGGATTTTATGCTAAAGATAAAAATTACAATCGTTTCGAATTAGCAACTCGTATCTACACCCCATCATATATTAGCTTTGAAACCATTTTGACTCGTGAAGGGGTAAATTTCCAATATTACGGAAATATTTTCGTTGCATCATACATGAATCGAGAAATTACAATTGGTGATCAAAAAATTACTTTCGTTCGGATGAAAGATTACGTTTTGAGTAATTCAATGGGAATAGAACATACAAGTGGTATTGCCACCGCATCACGTGAACGTGCCTTTTTAGACCGTGTATATGTAAGCAAAGATTATCACTTTGATAATTTGCGTTCATTGGATTGGAATAAGGTGATGGAAATATTACCAATTTATAACAACAAGCGTTTAGAAAAGAAGGTAAAAGAATATCAAAAAATTATATGACATTAGATTACTCAAAACATAAGAATATCTTGTTACAGATCTTAAAAGATATCTATTCTGATACCTCTATTGCACCTTATTTGGGATTCAAAGGTGGTACCGCAGCTATGATGTTTTATGATTTGCCCAGAAACTCTGTAGATTTGGATCTTGATTTGTTGGATGAGACAAAAGAAAAGGACGTTTTTGAGAAAATAAACAAGATTGTAAGTAATTACGGCAAAATTACTGATTCATACATGCAGAGATTCAATTTAAAGAATGTTATCTCTTATGATACTAATGCTCAGAAAATTAAGGTTGAGGTGAATCGTCGCCAACTTGGCTCAAAGTATGAAATGAAAACATATCTCGGCATCTCAATGCTCGTAATGGTCCAAGAAGACATGTTTGCACATAAGTTGATGGCAATGTTTGAGCGAATCGGTAAGACAAGTCGTGATATTTTTGATGTTCAGTATTTTGCTAAAAATAACTGGCCTATTAACCGCAAGATTGTGGAAGAAAGATCGGGAGTTCCATATAAGGAAGCATTAGAGAAATGTATTGCCATGTTGGAGTCAATGGATAATAAACATATTTTAGATGGGCTTGGTGAATTGATCACTGATTCACAGAAGGATTCTGCTCGTGCAAAGTTAAAGACTGATACCATCTTTTTATTGAAAGTAATGCACGATAACGAAAAATAATTGTATGCCATCCCCGAACATGAGATTATTATAACCATATTCTCAGATAGGGAATACATGTAGGGAATTTACAATCAGTCGTTGTTTATGAAGGACATGAGGAAATAAAAAAGCCCGGAACCAAAGTGGTGGTTCCGGGCGAATTGACTCATGAAGTCGCGTACTTCATCGGGTGGAGACTAAGTACCACCAAACCTGTGGCGTGCAAGCTAGACATGCACATCGTGCCACTCTTTCTTTTGTGTCGGCAAAGTGCCCTCTGCCGGTGCTACTCGCAGGATCAGATAACTAACGAGCTTGCGCCGATGATGGGCTGAGCTTATGCTCAAGTGCCGACTTTTTTGATGTACCAAATCAACTGTTCGTTTAGGGGTATCTCCCGTTGACGGATACAAACCCCGAGAGCTAATTTACATTGCCTTTCGGCCGTATCGACAACCAGCTCACTTATCGTCGACTATGGTATCTTATCATATCCGTAGAGTTTGTCAAGTATGAATAGAACTGTTGGACGAGTTCAGAATTGTTAACTGGCAAAAAGTGGACAAGGAATTATTTTGTTTAAATCAAGTTTTATCGACAATCTGAATTTTTTCTTTAGGGATGTATCTGGCATAGAGCTTTGCTCTTCTTTCGTCACAAGCACAAAACCAATCTTTACCCTCTTTTTCCAATTGATTAATTATTTTTTCAAAAGCTGGCTTAAGCTCAATTATCGTAGAAAACGCTCCTTTGTTTGTAAGAGTATCCATCCATGAACTACCTTTTAATTCATCCTTTAAAGCAAAATTTACAGTCCACTTTCCGTCGATTTGTTCTGTTGCGAATACGATATATTCTCCGACGATAACTCCGATACTTTTATCACCATCTTCATCTTTAAATTCAAAAATATCATTGCTCTCGGCTGACAAGTTGGTCTCTGTGATTGTGTCTTCTAGACCTTCTAACATAATGTTTAAAAGTATATCATAAAAGTCAATATTGGCTCGCGCTGGCTTACGACTTTCGAACGATGGATTGTATAGCTAAGCCTGCGTGCATATAAATATATGAGCGACAAGAATATACAAAGTAAGAGAACAATGAATACACGGGATATGGTTATGATCTGGGCAGGTATGGTATTCGACGAGAAACTGCTTCGACAAAAGTATGGGCGTACCGGAAGATTCCCTAAATTTTCAACAGAAGAGGCTGTGTTGCTCACCAGAATCATCTTTTATAGACCATACAGGCGCCTAATATATGAACTAGTTGGCGCTCTTTATGATCAAGGTACAATTTTGTGTGCCAAGGATATGCGGAGGTTAAGGTTTCTGGAAGCGTATCTCACTTCTTGTAACGCTACACAAGCAGCAATTATTGCTGGTTATAGTCCCAAGAGTGCAAAACAGCAAGCTAATAGACTTCTTAAGACGATTGGTAATTACCGATTCTTGAGGCCGCAAGATGATAAATAAACGTATTAAAAATGTTTACTTTTGTTTACTTTTTGGCATCATAGATTAGTATATTTTTTCTATAAAAAGTGCTAAAGTTGACCACATAATGAAATCAGTTGCAAGTAGGAATGTAAAAATTGTTGTTTTCGTACCAGAAACCCATACCGATGTGGTTCGTGAAGCTATGGGTAAGGCCGGAGCTGGTAAGATCGGTAATTACAGTTTCTGCACCTTCTCCTCGAAGGGAACTGGTCGGTTCAGACCCGATGCGGGAGCGGATCCGCATATCGGCGAAGTTGGTAAATTTGAAGAAGTAGCCGAAGAAAGAATTGAGACCGTGTGCGCTCGTGAAAATCTTTCTGAGCTTGTTAAAGCAGTCAAAAAAATTCATCCATACGATGAGGTCGCCTTTGATATTTATTCTTTGGAAAATTTATGAAACCTCAAGAAATAAAAGAGGCCATACAGAGCTCGCACATAAATGTCCTAGTTGGGGCTGGTCTTTCAACACCGTTTTTGCCAATACTTGGTGATATTGAGACTCGTTTATCTAGCGAAAAAAAGAAATCTGAGCGGGTAAAGATAAAGAAGGAGTATTTTGAGAGAGTAATAATTCCTAATCTTGAAATTATTAGTAAATCAATAGCTAAAAAAGGCGATTTTGATACAACATGTAAGGCGTATAAGGATTTTTTTGAAATGCTTGCACGTATACTTTTGAAGCGCAAGAATACAATTCTCAGTAAGCAAGTTAACATATTTACTACAAACATAGATATACTGATGGAAACTGTTTTGGAAGATAGTAGTCTTGAATATAACGATGGTTTCAATGGTCGATTAAATGCTACTTTTAGCCTGAGTAATTTTAAAAAATCAATACAAAAAAGAAGTTTGCACTATGAGAATGTTTCAGAAATACCTTTGTTTAATCTTATGAAAGTCCACGGATCTTTGACATGGGAAAAGGTTGAAAATAAAATTCATTTTTCAAAGCTAGAACATTTCGATAAATCTTTGTTAAAAAAGGGACAACGAGCTTTTGAGGCTGGTTATGAAAGATTAGCAATAGTAAATCCAGAAAGGAAAAAACTTGAAGAAACGGTAATCGATGTAACTTACTACGAATTGCTCAGAATGTATTCAGGTGAACTGGAAAAAGAAAATACCGTTCTTTTTGTTCTAGGATTCTCTATGGAAGATGAACATATTCGAGAAATAACGATAAGAGCAGCAGAATCGAATCCTACACTAAAAATTTATGTGTTTTGCCACGGAAAGGATACGGATTCAAGTATGAAGACAAAAATGCAACTTGGAAAATTGAGGTATTCAAATATTGAAATCATTGAACCCTCAGATGATGAGCCAGCAAGTAGATTTAACCTAGAAAAAATCAATCAGTCGGTCCTCAGTGAAGTCTTAAATAGCATGAATCATGGAGACAAAGAGTAAAACAATTGAGCAAGAATTGATGCAAGAGTCGATTTTTATAATTGGCCGCGTTCTCTCAGTTGACGGTAGAATTGTTAGGGTAAAACTAAATAAAAATAAAAATCATTCGCATATTTTATTCGAAGGAAAAACTGTAAAAAATGTGTCTGTAGGTAGCTATGTAAAGATAGTAAAGGGTTTCGTGAGTATTATTGGAAAAGTTGAGGGCGAATTTACCTCTGAAGAAAAGTTTTTTAATAAAGAATACAACAAAGAAGAGACTAGGATAAATAGGGTTTTGCAATTGTCTCTCTTTGGTCATTTTGAAGGTAATTGTGTAAAGCAGGGTATAAAAGAAATGCCCTTGATCGATAATGAGTGCTATTTGCTAAATAGAGATGAATTTAATGTACTTCACCAGTTTTACAAAAAGGGTGACAAAACTATTGCGGTCGGCAGTCTAACAGAAGAGCCGTCACAAAAGATAAAGCTAGGTGTTAATAAATTGTTTGCCAGCCATATTGGTATTTTCGGCAACACCGGAAGCGGTAAATCAAATACACTTGCGAAAATATACACTGAGCTTTTTAAAACATTCTCAGATCAAGGTGATTTCAAAACCAAATCAGATTTTGTGATAATTGATTTCAATGGTGAATATACTGGTGATGAAATGATTACGAAAGACAAAGTGGTCTATGAGCTATCAACTGGTAAAAAAGGCAGTAAGAAAAAATACCCGCTTCCTAGAGAAAGTATTCACAAGACAGAAATCCTGTCTGTTTTACTGGAGGCAACAGAAAAAACACAAAAGCCCTTTCTCGATAGAGTTATACGTAATGATTATCTTGATGATAATACGACTTTTAATACTCGAGCTATTACAAGTATCGAAGATCTGTGTACTGGTGTTATTGATAAGAAGGATGGAAACCTTAGAGAAGGGGTAATCATCGAGCTTTTTAGAGACCTGATAAATCTTGTTACAGATGAGAAGAAGGATGATGTAATTGCACTTAAAAAAGATATTGAAAATAAACTACACTATCACTCCCTTACAAAGGAGTATTACTGGGACGCATCAAATGATGGCAATAATTACAACAATAAAAACCCTATATACGACACTCGACTTAAAACATCTGTGGATGCACTGGTCTTTAAGGCTGACGAATTTAGTAAGCTGAAATTGAAAATCGTTTTTAATTATTTTCATGAAATCGTAAAGGGATATTCAAACCAAGAACATATTGGACCATTAGTGGGCAGAATGTTCAGAAAGTTTGATATGTTGGAGAAACTGATTGATATTAAAGATAGCCCCGAATCAAAGAATCTATCCGTCATTTCTTTAAGAGATGTAAATATTGAGATGAAGAAGATTGTTCCGCTAATAATTGCGAAACAGTTGTACGAAAACAAAAAGGAGTCTGACAAAAAATCGCTACATATAATTATAGATGAGGCTCATAATATTCTCTCCACAATGTCTCAGCGAGAAAGTGAGACATGGAAGGATTATCGTCTAGAGACTTTTGAAGAAATTATAAAGGAGGGAAGAAAATTTGGTGTCTTTCTAACTATTGCAAGCCAAAGGCCTTATGATATATCAGCCACAATAATTTCTCAGCTACATAACTATTTTATTCATAGACTTATAAATGATAATGATATAAGCGCAGTAGAAAAAGCTGTCGCTTATCTTGATAAATTGTCATTTCAAAGCATTCCAATTCTTTCTGTGGGAAGTTGTTTTGTTGCTGGATTAGCTTCGGATATACCGGTTAAAGTCGATATTGAGCTTCTTGAGAAATCGAGACGACCAAATAGTGGTACCGTTGATCTTGAAGAAAGTTGGGTTACATCTAAGAGTAAGAACGATTAGTTTTTGCCTTGTTAAAATAGAAAAGTCCCCGTAATAAACGGTAGATATTTTTAGTTAGGTCTAATGATAAATTGATTTAATAGTTCTAGGTATTCCTTTTGTACCTCATCATTTACCCATTGTGGTCCAAGAGTGGATATTTTACCTTCATTTTTAATGATGTTACTACAGGAATCAAAATAGAAACCAGAAGGTGTGGCAAGAAACAATCTAACAAGTTTCCATTTCTTTTGAATTTCTCCTGCTAGCTCTAGTATAGCTTTATCGGTATGACCTGTTCGGTACTTGACTTCAACTAGAAAAACCTCACTTCTGTCATGAGATACAATTGCAAAGTCGGGAGCTGTTTTGATTGTATCAAAGACTTGAGGATATTTTGCCAAGTGTTGATACTGGACTATTTCGGGCAAAGTATTTTCATAACCGAAAGGTATCACAGTAAAGTGTCCAACCGTACGAAACATTCGTTCAAAGACAAGCTCAGTAATTTTTCCTTTAATAAGTTGTTCAGAGAAATCTTTTTCCGTTTGTATTTCATTGATCATAACCAATAGTATAATGCCAATAAAATCTTTAGTCCATTGTGACATTTTGAGACGCGTTTTTGTACATATTTAAAGCCAATAGGGCAGTTTTAAGTTTGACTTTTTATTATTTGTTAATCATAAAATTGCTATACACAGGTTTTATGCTTCCTTGACAAGCCGTTCGTAGTCTATAATATAATAACTCAAACACAAAAGCTCCCTTGCGGGAGCGGTTGTGTAAGAAAAACCACGTCAGGATTTTCTTGAAAATGCACTGGTAAAAGCCGGTGCATTTTCTATATCGATAGGAATCCAACGTCCAGAGATGGTTTCCCACAACTGTCCGTCACCGTACCTATCAACGGCGTTGCAGATCAACTTGAGACCGTCTTTTGACGGAAAGCAGATCTGACTTTTGTTTGTTTTCTGCATGGTATTGCAAAATCAAACTTCCTGGCGTTTCTGCCAGATAAGAGCTATCGACACTCTGCTTCTGCGGTATTAATTCCGCCAGAATCCGCACATCAATTCGTGATGTACAGATGAGGCGAAACAATACGCAAAAATTCCTTAGACCGGCACTCTTAACAAGAACTTCGAAAATAAATCCGATGTTCCCATTACTAGTGAACGCTAGCATGGGACATCACTGTCCCTGCTAGAGTACCCGTCTAAGGAATCTCGGGGATAACCGGTCGCTCTTGTGTGCTTGTTGTTCAGGCAAGCGAGCATGTGTTGTCAATTTCAACATTCACTATTGAATGTTGAGCAACATTATATCAACCAAATAGAAATAAAAAAACTGTGGATAGTGACTTACATCACATTTTTTCTTCGAGTTCAACCTTAAAGTCCATTCGAGGTTAAACAAGAATGGTAATTGGATTGTGCTTCTACGCTGGCGAGACTAAAGCTATCTGGAGAAGTTAAATCGGCATGAGGCGATAAATTTTCTTTTAATGTTGCACTGGTATAAAAACAATGTTTTTTAATTTGGCTTGGTCGCAACTGAAACCAATAAAAACCACTGATTATTAAAAGAATTATTATGGATAGATAAGCGTATTTCATAGCTTTATTATACACTATTATGTGGTGAAGGGAGACATGCATTACACGATTGTTAAAGAGCTGAATATTGGCATGGACGTAATAGAGTGGTATCCTAAACATACAACTGAATATGTATAAGTAGCCTAAACCAGAAATAAGTGATTTCTGGCATGGTGAAAAGTTAGTCAGATTAAGGACAAAGAACCCATCATGGGGTCGCCTTAATCTGCCATATCGGGAAACTGATATGAGGGGCTTCGGCCTCTACCCGTGGTGGGCTTTTTGTGTTTGTAAAATGATTTAAAATGTCTTCATTCAATGGTATAGGCACCATATATTATGGTGCGAGTAATAAGAAACCTGATGGTTCATATGTGGCCACCGAGTGGTTTATTATATTTTTTCTTCCAATCATACCACTTGATTCTTATCGATTATGGGAAGGTAAGACAGATCGATTCTTTTTAGGATTTTATAACAGTAGCAAGACTCAATATCAGAAACAGAAGGTCAACCTGGATAGAGCTCATGTTTTTAAAACATATTTTTATCTTTATCTAGCTATACCGTTTATTTTATTTCAGATATTTACAGGAGCTAGCGATCCAAAAATCTTATTGTTTACTATACCGATTTCACTAGTAGGACTAATTATTTTCATAAAAATTATAAAGATTAAGTACTTTGCAGAAAAAGAGATCGTAATTTGTAGAAAATGCGGCCAGCGACTAAGGGTGCCAGTCAATAAAAACCTATACGAAGATGTTAAATGTTCAACTTGCAAGCAGATAATTTACTAGGAAGTGTAATCAAATAACATGAAAAAATGCCCATTTTGTAAAAAAGAGATTCATGATAAGGCGATTAAATGTCCGTACTGCCTGCTTTCTTTAGTGGAAAGCATAGCAAATAATGCATCTAATCATTTTAGTGCTGTAAAAGAAACAGTCGAGAGCGACAAGTTTTATAAAGGTTACGAAGCAAAAATCAGACTGGTAAAAGACTATACCGCTATGGCCACAAGGTTTCTTAAAAAAGCTATCTTTAATAAATGTGTCGTAGTCGTTGCGGTGATAATTTTTATTGCTTGGGCTTATTCTGGCGATAGTGATTCAAACACCGGAGGAACCAAAATGCCATTGCCACAACCAACGTCATTACCTTCATTCATAACTCCGATTCAACATATCGACACAACGAAAATTGACCAACTTGGTAAGGAAGTAGAGTGTCTTCACATAGACACACCTACGGACAAATTAGACCCTACCACGAGAGCAAAGTGTGACGCCATGAAAGCTACCCAAGCTAAAATTAAAGCCTCATGTAGCGCTGGTGGCCTTATAAGCCTATTTGAACCGGATTATTGTACATGGCTTAACAAGTCTGACGAAGTATTTAATTCAACAACGACGGCACATCAACAATTTCTTAAGGACAGGCAAGCAGGTTTAACCGTCCCATATTCGCTTGATAATGGTTATGTGTTTAAGAAGGTTTCTAGTTATCTGGATGGTGATGGTCAACTCCTAATAAAAAACGGAACGAGCCATGACGCTGTAGCAAAATTGCTTCGCAACGGCACATCGATTTTCACAGTCTACGTCAGAGCTGAGAACACTTACACCATAACAAACATATCGGATGGAAAATATTTGCTTGCATTTATGCAAGGGGTGGACTGGGATACAGTAAATAAGACCTTCGTAAAAAGTGCTAACTCGCAGTCATTTGATGATATTTTTGATATTACAACAACGGAAGACAGTCAATACGTTAAATACTCAAAGTTTACCATTACACTCAATCCCGTGATTGGTGGTACTGCTGAGACGAGCTATATGGACCCTGCTCAATTCAATGCTTATTAAAAATTGGAAGAAAGTTTTGTAATAAGTACATATTTAGTTTTTTTGGATTAATCTTCTCTAGCTTAATAGTTAAATTATATTTATAAATGGAAGAAGTTGATAATAAATACATAGAGAATGCAATAAATCATCTTTCAAGTACAATTGGTGTTAAGGAATTTGTTGATCACCAAAAAATTATATCTTTAATTCTTTCAAAAAAGATAAAAGAAGCTATAAAGGAAATTGCAGGATATCTAGGTTTACCAATTGAAGTAAATTTGTCGTATGTACCAAAAGGATATAGTCCAAATACAAACGACGGATTCCGGAGCACTCATCTTGTAAAGACTGATTGGAGAGGTAGAGGTACAGGAGGTATCACAGCTCAGGTCTCTATCCCTGCAAACTTACCTTTCTACGGAACTTCGAGTATGATCAATTTTCCTATAAGCATTAGACTAAGTGAAAATTGTATTGAGAATCCATCGACACTAATAACTGTGATGGCTCATGAATTATCACATATCGTCCTATATTCATTGTTGCACAAGGAAAAAGATAATGAATTTTATACTGATATTACAGCAATGATGTTAGGGTTCGCTGATATTATGATGGTAGGAAGAAAGGTTGTGAAAACTTTTATTGACCACGAATATTTGTCTAGTCAAACAACTACACAGACAACCACTTACGGATATCTTTCGGATGATAATTTCTCTTTTGCTTATGGCTATATTAAAAATATCTTATCTATACATAAAGATAATAAAGTAAAACTTCTTAAGAAAATTGCAGAATTAAATAAAACTTTATATAAACAAAAAAAGAACTCTCTTATTTTAAGAGGTATCTTGGTTATCTTGATAAAAATCTAAACCAAAAAATATCACAAGAAGATGGTTATTGGTTGTTGATTTTTCATCAAGTTAATTATACTGATGATTTTGAATTGGTAATAGGAAGAATGGAGAAAGAGCTTAAGTGGTTTAATATCTCTGTATACAATATCAATCACTACGGTAATGCTTATGTTGAATATATGAAGAAAATTGAAAATCAGCTTAAGCCTATTGCAACCGATTTGAACTTAAATAATGATCGAGTCTGTGGATCTGTAATTATTCTAAAAAGATATGTTTCGATTTGTTATAGATTTCTGTCTTTCTTAAGGTTAACTTGGTAATGAGTGAAGCTTTGAAAATGTACTTAAAAGTAATATAAAAATCAATTTCTAGATAATAATTAAACAAATTTATGAGCAATAACACATCTAATACTCTTGGTCCCGATGAAAAAATCATTGATGCTCTGGATCTAGGAACGTTCAAGTTGACTCTGCGAGACTGGATTTTCGTCACAATCGCTATTTTGTTGCTATCTCTGTTCACGATGGTGCTAGTCAAGGAACTGATCTTATTAGTACCTAGTGCAAATGGTTCAATGACTTTAGTCGGGGGCATTTTTTGGATCGTATTCTCTGCGTGGCTTCTTCGAAGACAAATGAAAAAGTTTCGTGTCAATAAATCAAAAAGGTTTTTTAGAAACATGAAGATAATAGTTTGGATTGTTGCAGTGTTACCAACATTTTTACTATTAGTATCTGTTATTATATTTGCTTTAGGTGGTGGTTGGTCAACTAATGAAATATCAACACAACAAGGTATAACCCATGTGAGAGGTTACTATAATGACCCATTAGCTTTGATGCATGGGTATGCAGATCCACCCAGAAGTATTTCAATAAGATCAACTGCACAATGCAGAGATGGTACATTCAGCTTTGGTTTGAACCAAAGCAATTCATGCTCACACCGTGGAGGAGTATCTAGGTGGTTAAATAATTAAATGCCAAATATGTACGAATACGAAACCAGATACTATTCATATTATCGTGCAATTGTATATTTTATTATTTATTCTATAATCCTATTCTGGACAACCGGTATTACTTTTTTGAGTATTAGATCAATTTTCTATCTTCCGATCGGATTTGCATTAAGTGGGGCCGTTGCTGCAATGTTAATGTTTATTCAATATAGGATAGAAAAAAATTTGAGTCCGATTTTTTGGATATTTAACATTCTAATTGAAATTTTTGGGTATTATCTTTTTACTAAAGCATTATTCAACATGTTTTATATAGTATGATTATATTTGTAGTATCGAATAGATTACTAAGATGAGACATATCATTCGTTAACGATAAATTATATGACCTTCCACATCAAAGCTGAATACGCATGCCCGAAATGCTCTAAACAATATATACCATTCAAACGGGGTGTAGCGTGTTTTTGGTGCGGTTATGTTGACGATAATACCGAAAAATATCACGGCTTCCTCACTGATGTGCTGGTAAGTATGACCATCAATAAAATTAAATATGGACGCTATAGACCCAATGCGTGGTACGAAGGCTCTGTTGCAGATAGGGTCCAAAGCACTTGTTTCCATTTCTTTGATTGTCTAGAAAAAGAGAAGCCGGTCGATAAGTTGGCATTCTTGCATGAATATGTTGAAAAAATGCAAGTTGATACTGAACATAGCAGAGCGTTCATTGATGGGGTTCTTCTTGAACTATATAAACTCTATGCGGGGACGAAAAAGCCAAGACTTATACGTGGGAGGACACGTATTGGTAGAATGATTAGTAATTTATTGAAATCATATACTCATGGAAAATAACAAAGAACAAATCAAGGGTATTTAATAAAATGAACACATTATCATATAGAATAAATAAAGATGTTTTGTTTAAAGATCTCATTGCTAATAGCGGGGCTTTTGAAGTTGTGCTGGATGGCAATCCTCAGAGACGATTTTTTAACATTCAGGAATTTGAAAAAAGCCTAGAAAAAGATGGGTTTTATGAAATATGTCTCGGAAGATGTTTGATAAGTGCCTGTTGCGGTGTCTATGTAGAAGTTGTACATAGAGAAGATAAAGTAATTTGGAAAAGGTTTTTAGAAAATATGGATGGAGTTAGAGTGTCTGAAATACCAATTCGAATGCCAGATGGTAACGATGGATATGAGGTTCGTAATTTTCCATCTATGATAGGTAAACTAATAATATATCCTCCACTCGAGTTTAATAAAGAGGAATATGATAAGCTGGTTAAACAATTAAAAGCTCTACACATAGAAAACCTTGCAAAGAAATAGATTGAGACAAGTCTAATTTACGAAAGGATGAAAATCAGCTTAGATTATTCTTGGATAGTTTTCGAATAACTGTAATCAAATGAACAAAGATTTCAAAGCTCCATCATGGTGTCCAATTCCGCAATGTATTTTTGATGCTCGTATACGTGGCCACCTGTCGACGGAGTATGTAAATGTAACCTATAAATCTGAAATTGATGAAGGTCCGGGAATAGTATTTTGGGTCCACAGAAATAAAATCCTATCTGATGAGGAGACGAATAAGATAATTTACGTAGATTCGGGAGATATATCAGGTGGCTACTACGAAATCGATGGTAAGTGGATAGCATTCAGCCTGACTAAGTTCATAAAAACTAGAAATGACTCCGGAAATATCGTCTGGCATATCTTTGGAAGATGGTGCTCGGTCCCAGATGTGATAAGTGACGAAGGGGAGCTAATCAGCAGGTTTGAGGGTATTTGCATCCCATAGATATCTTCGTCGTATGCTTCAGGCTCTAAGGATTTAGTCGTTTTTTTATAGTCGCTCTAATTCTTTTGCGAGTGATACGCGGCGATTGCTGCGGCTTGTCCATCCAGTGTCGATGGATTGTCGTAATATGGACGTACGTTTTCCAAGTACGTCTGATAGGCTTTTTCGGCTTCCGCTTGGGACAGCTTGTGGTTCTTGACTAGAAGTTCCACTAGATCGCTCCCGTCCAGTTTCCTTATTTGTATTGAGTTTGTATTCATGCAGTCTAATGTTACTGCATTTACCACTTGTAAGGGCTAGTGTATCCTTTCTTTCCAGTATATGGGTTGTAATTGCCCTTGGTTGACCAATTATCAAGCCTGGTAGAGTTTGGTGACGTCTTGTAGTACGAACTTACGTAGGTGCCAGTAGAAGGCTTGTAGTAGCCACTAACTCTTGTTGTGCGAGCCTCGGCGTTATTGAAAGTAAATAGTAAAGCAAAAGCAAAGAATGTGATGAAGACTTTTTTCATGTTTTTATAGTTAAATTGACTTATTTATAATTTACAATATTTAATTTTAAATAGCAATACAACAAGATTGAATGTGCCGTCTTACATCTTTACAATCATTTGTTTGTATGATAGCTTTTTTCAAAACGGGTAATTTTTGGCTCTTTTAGGTAATTTTTGGCTCGTATTTAATTTTAATATATAACATCCATTTATTATGATAGGGAAACATACAACAATCTTTAAGGAAGTATTAATTTCAGAAATTGAATTAGATAGTAATCAGCCACGAAAAGAATATGGTAATCCATCAGAACAAGAAAAGCTTACTAGTTCTCTTAAGCAATTTGGACTTCAAGAACCGATAATGGTTACCCAGAAAGACGATAATCGTTACTTAATAATTGATGGGCATCGTCGTTATCTTTGTTTAAAAGGTCTGGGTGTAGAAAAAGCTATGTGTCAGATTTATCCAGATCTTGATGATGGAGAGTTAGAAATAC
Source organism: Candidatus Paceibacterota bacterium (assembly GCA_041666915.1). Lineage (NCBI taxonomy): Bacteria > Bacillati > Minisyncoccota > Minisyncoccota bacterium. The sequence continues at coordinate 371,876 of JBAYFZ010000001.1, read as the reverse complement.
GACGATATGAAAAACAGAATAACCGAAAAGGGTGGAAACCTATGGAAAAATCAAACTCCCTTCATAGAGCAAAGATAATGCTAGGACTTAAGAGTAATGAAGAACTTTCAAAACTTTTGAATCTCTCGAGGACAACTATTGCGTCGTCTCTTCAATTGAGAGAACAAAAATTAGATTATCTTGAGCTTATGGTTAAGTATGATCTTAAGGAAGTGTACCGGATGGAGTTCGTGAGATTGTGGCCAAAATTGAGAAAGATAAGAAACTTTGAGACGCCGGATATAATTAAAATACTCTTTGAAAAGGTTAAGCATCGTATTATTAAAAATGCTAAAGATTTTCGCAAGATACAGAAGATATTTGCCCGTGCCGCTGCCAATGAAGCCGAAATCTATAGATTTTTATCAGACCCTGATGCAACGGTAGCTGAACTTGATCGAGACACTATTCAATCGGATTTTTCTCTTCACATATTACAACTTATAGAAGAAGTAAAAAAGAAAAGGAAAAATGGTATCCCTTTTGATGAAAAAGAAAAGAATTTAATCACGGAACTTAAGAAGATTCTCTAGTATGCAATTTTTACAATCAAAACGAATATGGGTAGGAATTACGTATAACCGTCATTCTGCTGAAGATAAACAAGAAAATTCTGTTCCTATCCAAAAAGATCATCATGCACGTTTTGCTACAAAATTCGGTGGAGAAATTATTGATCATCTTGCTGATGAGGGTGTAAGTGGTTTAACGGCAAACCGTCCAGGTTTTCAAAGTCTTATGAAAGATTGGGTGCTTAATCCAAACGCACCCCACTTCGATTACATACTCGTATATGATGTTTCTCGTTGGGGTAGATTCCAAAACCAAAACGAAGCAGCTTATTACGAACATCTTTGCGAACAACATGGTAAGAAAGTTCTATACACAAGTAAGCCATTTCCAAGAGAGGAGCAAGAGATAACTGATAGTATCATTACGCCAATGGAACGTTGGATGGCCGCACAATACTCGCGACAATTGAGTGGTAAAGTTTGGTACGGTTGCATGAAGATTTCAAAAGATGGTTATTCTGCTGGTGGTACAGCCTGCTATGGTATGGTAAGGCTTCTTCTGGATGAGAATAAAAAACCTATACGTGAACTTAAAAAAGGTGAACATAAACAAATTAGTAATCAACGCGTTACATTTGCACCCCTTAATGACGAGACTACAGATGTAGTGAAAGATATTTTCGATATGTTTGTAAATAAGTGGCTTACCACAAGTGATATTGTCGATATTTTAAATGAGAAGAGTATTCCTTCTGCGAATGGTGGGGTATGGAGTAAAGGAAAAGTTAGTCATATTTTAGGGAATGAAGTTTATACTGGTACAAGACTTTACAATAAGACATCAGGTAAATTAAAGCAGAAGAAGGTAAAAAATCCACGAAATGAGTGGGCCATTGCTCCGAAAGCGTTTCCGGCTGTTATTGATGAGAAAATATTTTGGATGGCTCAAGATCGTCTCTTTTGGTCCACACCTTCGAGATGGAAAAAAGGTATTTATATGATACGTAAAGCACAGAATTTTGTTGAGAGAGAGATGAGAGAACTCCTTGTGAAAGAGGGTTTTAGTGTAGATGATGCTGAATCTAAAATAAAGAAGTTTCCTCTTGCTTATAGTGTTAATTCATATGAAGTCAATTCTGGTAAGAAGTCTACGATCTTTGTCATTGAAGAAGAAAAGAGGAGTTACGATAAAGTTTTTGCTGTTAGTATTACATTAGGTAAAAAAGAATTGATAGATGATGTTTTCCTTATACCGACAAATGTTTTTAATCAGTGCAATTTTGTTTTATTTTCAGATGACAATCAATATCTTGAGTATATTATTAAACCAGAAAATATTTATGAAAATATTATGCCTTTTGTTAAAAATATAAAAATATAATGAAAAAGCAGATACAGAAATATTGTAATAATAAACCACTTTTAAACTTAAATGATAGACATACAGCCATCTTTGAGTATAGGTATGGAGTAATTGACGGGATTAGACATACTCAAAAGGTTACGGGTAAGAAATTTAATATTAGCGATACTAGAGTTGCTCAAATTGAAGCAAAAATATGGTATAGATTAACTTTAATCTGAGGGCGCATCTTTCTTGAGGATTGGATACTTATCTGTTAGTATAATAAACATAGTGAATTCCATTAAGAGAAGAAGATAAACCGCAATAGCTGACAACCCAACTGGTTGTTGCTTTCTTGCGGTTTTTTGTTAGGTGTTATGCCTTCGTAGCTCAATGGACAGAGCAAGTCGCTTCTATCGGCAAGGTTGAAGGTTCGAGTCCTTCCGAGGGTACTGCTAGTTGTATTAAAGTTTGTACCCAATTGGTCGAACAGAAAGTAATGGTTTTAAACTAAAAAACTTCCTTTATTGAAGGAAGTTTTTTAGATAGATCTGGGAGGGCGGCAGTTCCTCCATTCGCTCTTCCTTCTAATGAAGGCGCGCGCCAGCTGGGCCTTTCTGGCGTCAGTATTCTTATATGTGATTATAGTATCAAAACCTGTTCTACTTATCAACGGAAAAGAATATAAAATATTATAGGAGTAAGAATAAGTGTGTATTGGATTATTTTGTATAATTGGCTTAGTTAAGCCATATTTAATTTTTATTTTAAACGTAAATGGCTGTTTTAGTATGATGGTCGTCAATGGTGAGTAAATCGTTCACACCATCATACACAAATGGTCGAAAATAATTCAAAATTAAATAATCAAGAAAATGACGTTATCGGATTGGCGTCGTTATTTAATCTACTCGCCGAGTTTGATTATGAGGATAAACAAAACCCCGGGATCAATACTGACACCTTAGTTTCGACCATTAAGGTATCAGTATTGGGTCCGGAACATAAAATCGTATGAGTAATAAACACCAGAGGGTAATTTATGGTTTGTTAGGTGATAAAATCGTAGCCTATCATGCTATTATTGCTAGAGCTTTAGGAAGTGTTAAGGCTGGAATACTAATTTGTCAACTTCTTTTTTGGGATGGTAAGGGAGCAGATAAATATTGGACATATAAAACTGCGGATGATTTATACATGGAGACTGCATTAACGAGAAATGAACAAGATACAGCGATTAGGATATGTAAGAATAAAGGAATTCTTGAAGTTAAATTAAAAGGTATACCCGCAAAAAGACATTTTCATATTAATAAAGAAAAATTAGTTGCTTTACTTTTAAGTTTCATGAATAGTACCAATCTTGTTTCAAGAAAAGCCGAGAACAGTGGTAGTGCTATATCAAAAACTACTTCATATAGCAAACAAATAAACAACACAAATATAGATATTCTTAATTACGGTAAGAAATATCTTAACAATAAATTTAAGGCCTAATAAATTTTTAGTAAATTAAGATAATATATAATTAATTAAACAAATGAAAACCGACTGCGTCATATATGCACGTGTATCATCTCGAGAACAGGAGGAAACCGGTTACTCTCTTGATGCACAAGAAAAGCTCTTGAAGGAATATGCAGGTAAAAGGAACCTTACAATATCAAAAGTTTTTAGGATCAGTGAATCAGCCAGTGGCAAGCAAATACGCCTTGTGTTTAACGAGATGTTGGAATATACAGTTAAGAATGATGTGAATATTATCCTCTGTGAGAAAATAGATCGTCTAACACGTAATTTGAAAGATGCTTCGATAGTTAATGACTGGATTCAGGAAGATGAAGCTCGTGAAGTGCACTTTGTGAAGGAGAATTCAGTAGTTAACAAGAATACCCGTGCTCACGAGAATCTGGTCTGGGATATGAAGATAGCTATTGCACGCTTCTACACCAACAATCTCTCAGAAGAGGTGAAGAAAGGTCAGAAGGAGAAAATCGCTCAGGGTTGGCTCCCATGTACGCCACCACTCGGATATAAGACTATTGGCGACAAGGGTCACAAAATACACGTCATAGATGAGGTCCGGGGACCGTTCATGAAAAAGGCTTTTGAATATTATGCTACAGGCAATTATTCATTGATGGCCCTAAGTGACAAGCTATACTCAGAGGGATTACGAGCAAGAAATGGTTGTCAGCTTGGTAAGTCCTGTTTACATGAGATACTAAAAGATCCTTTTTTCTATGGAGATATGATTTGGAAGGGAGTCTTGTATAGAGGTGGAAAACAGGAACCGTTAATATCTAAGGAACTGTTTGACTCAGTGCAAACAGCTTTGGTCCGGGACGGTGCGCCACATTATAAGAGGCGTCAGCATATATTCTCTAAGATGATTCATTGTGGAGAATGTGGCAGTACAATCTACGGGGAGGTCCAGAAAGGTCATATTTATTACTCATGTAAGCACTACAAGACTTGCTCACAGAGGTATTCGACTCGAGAAGAAGAAATTGAGAACTCGATCTTGTCTGTATTTAGAATATTTGAGGCAATTACACCTGTCGAAGCTGAGCAACTATATCAAAAGATCCGTGATGATCATAAAGGCGAATCTGAATACAAGGAGAATATGTTAAAAGCTCTTCAGGAACGCTATAACAGCCTACAGAAGCGATTGGACATACTTTATGATGATCACTTAGACGAGAAGATTACTAGGGACCGCTGGGAGTCAAAACAAGCGGAGATAATGTCTGAACAGGAAGGAATCCAATCACAAATTGCGAGACTCAAGAATGATGAGGTTAAATATTTCGAACGATACATTGATATTATTGACATAGCTCGAAGGTCCCGAGAGATTTATGAAAAAAGAAATCCAATGGAACGTCGAATGATTCTGAAGAAGATTTTTTCGAACTTAGTCATTAACAACGAAAAAGTGAGCTATACATTGGAGAAATCGGTGGAGATGATTGCTAAACGTGTTCAAGAGAAGATTGACTCAGAAAAGCTTTTCGAACCACAGAAAACCCTTGTCCAGAAAGGACAAAAGGGCGTTATTACGCCCCTTCATCCAGCTTTGCTCCGGAGACAGGATTCGAACCTGTGACCAATCGCTTACGTTTAATCCATTATTACTAATGGTACGGACTATATCATTCCCATATCGTGGCAATGCCACAGTTTAGGGACGAGGGGCTTCGCAAGAATTATTATATAAATAATTCAAGCTACTCCAAAATTGGATAGTCTCTACACCTTCCCACCATTTGGCGGGCTCGGCTCGGGATTGCCCACAATTACGTTTGGGGTTTCCCCGAATTCACCTCGTTATTCGATCTGCCTTTCGACAGAAAGCTGCATACTCTACAGGCGATCGCTCTACCGCTGAGCTACTCCGGAATGTATTAATAGACTTTCGTCTACGTTTCTTTTAATGTACTTACATGAGAAAATGTAGCACATCTAGCGACTGAAATCAAAAGCCATATCAAAATGTACATCCACGTAAAAGCCACTACAGGTGCTAATAAGGAAGAGATCAAGAAAATCTCGGCTGATCATTTTGAAATATCAGTCAAAGAGCCAGCTAAACAAAATTTGGCAAACAAACGTATAATTGCACTTGTTCAGAAGATGTATCCAAATACTTTGGTTAGGATCATCAACGGTCATCATTCTAGGAGCAAACTTATTTCCGTAGAAGAGAATGATTGATTATGCTAAAATTGATACAGGAATAGGAAAGAGTGTGAAAGAGATTGGTGCTGTGCGATTATTGCGATTAATATTTACCAATAGTTAATATTCAAAGACATGAAGATAAACATAAAAGTTACCAACATCACTCTTACTCCAGCTATTTCAGAATATGCCGACAAGCGTTTGCAAAAGTTTAATTCACTACTCGGCAATGATCCTACAGCTCTGTGTGATGTGGAACTAGCCAAGACAACCGAACATCATCAGAAGGGTGAGATTTTCAAAGCAGAAATTCACATCGTTGCCGTTGGTAAAAATGCTTATGTTAGTTCAGAGAGAAGTGATCTCTACACCGCTATTGATATGGCTCAAGAAGAAATGATGAATGAACTCCGTGTTGTCAAAAGCAAAAAAGTTTCTTTGCTCAGAAGGAGTGGTGCCAAGATGAAAGGTTTTGTAAAAGGTCTATGGCCTTGGGGTGATAAGGCTTAATTGAAAAAGTTGTAATGGACAAGAATTTCTTTAGTATGTCAGAAGCGAGACAGCCAGTAAATCAATGGCTTTGTATTGCTTTTATTTCTCTATTCTGTTTTTGGGTAGTCCTGTATTATTTTACAGAAAAAGCTTACATTCTAGGAGAATCTTATGTATCTTGGGATACTGTTTTTAGTAGTTTTTAAACTTAGTTTTACTCAATTTTTGTAACCACGAAGGAAGTCTTCGTATGCCATCTCTTTTGCGCCCTCAGGAATTACTTTCTGAATTTTCAATTGACCATCACTGAAACTTGCCTCAGTTATTTTTACACGGATTTCTTTGTCTTGCCCTGAGCCGGTCGAACGGGCGGTATGCTTCATGAAGAAATACGCTTTTGGCCATTCGTGGTAGGCTTGGATTTTTCTAAAATTGGTATAAGCGTCACCGGAGAGGTCAATTAACCCATCTTCTTTTGTAATCTTTTTTGTATATGTAGCAATGGAATGATCCTGTTCTTGCTCTTTGATTTCTCCCGCTATCCATTTTGGTAATATTTCTGCAAATAATTTTGCTCCTTCGTCCGCCATCATTGCTTCGTATTTTTCATAAATAGGCCATTCGGTTACCACAACTTCTTTCTTTGCTACGATTGGGCCGTGGTCCATCTCCTCATCTATTCTCATGATAGTCACACCAGTCTTTTTATCGTCATCCAACATTGCCGAAGGTAATGGGGAAGGTCCACGATATTTTGGTAATAGAGAAGGGTGGATGTTGAGGGTTTTTCTTGAAGGTAAGTCTATTATTACCTTTGGAATTATTTTGCCGTAAGAAGCGACTAGGAAAACTGGACATTTTTCTGAACCGTCCGTATTTTTATTTAATTTAATCAATTGATCTACGAATTCCTGATTCAATTTGGCTGGGTCATAAACAGGAATATTTTTTTCATTGGCCCATTGTTTGACCACGTTGGCTGTTATGATTTGTTTTCGTCCAATTGGTTTGTCTACCGTTGTTATGATGTATGAAGGGATCAATCCTTTACGAAAAAGTTGCTCGAGAACTATTACCGAGAAACGTGAGGATCCGAAGAAGGAGAAGGGGGTGGGCATAGTTTTTTGTTTTGTCATTCCCGCGAAGGCGGGAATCCAGGATTATTACGAATGGAAAGTTTGTTAAATGGTTTTTAAATACATGCTATTTATTGTGGTATTATCCTGGATTCCCGCCTTCGCGGGAATGACATAAAAAGCGGGAATGACAACATGTCCTTACTTCCTCTGCATCTCTGCTATCTCCTCCTCCGTCATCTCCCAAACTTCCTTTGCTTTATCTATAAAGAGAACTCCATTCAAATGGTCAATCTCGTGTTGGAACACTTGAGCCAAAACTCCACTGGCACCACGCTCTATCTTTTCTCCTTTTTCATTGTAGGCGGTGATGGTGGTGCGGACAGCTCTACGGACTTTGCCATACAACCAACGGACTGATAGGCAACCTTCTTCAACATCTTTCTTTTCTTTGGAGAGTTTTATTATTTCAGGATTGATGAAGACTAGGTCGGTAACGCCGTCACCTTTGAATGACTTATCAGCTTCTTTGAGTAGTTTGCCAGAGACAACGAATATTCGGAGATTTACACCTATCTGTGGGGCAGCGATAGCGACACCATCTTTTTGTAATGCCATAGAGGCACTCATATTCTTTATAATTTGAGCGATTTTTTCTCCGCCAATATCAGCCAAAGGCACATTCTTTGCCGTTTCTCGTAAGACTGGGTTGTCTCTTTGGACGATGTCTTTCATTGGGAAACTATAACAGAGAAATGATAGATTGCAAAATGAGGTTTTGAATTATAACAAACTCTCAGGATTAACTTTAACCGCTACATTTGGTGGCAATGACCTGAGTTTTTTTGCTAATTCATGATCTGGCCAAGCATGTGAAGCGATCTTCACGAGTCCGTGAATGATAGATTTACCACGAACAGTTGAAGTGAAAGCGGGGAAAATGTCTATCTCATGGGGTTCTAGGAATTTGGCAACATCGGCCATGGCGTTGGCGATAGCATCTTTCTTGCCTTCAATCGTGATCTTTACGAGTATAGAAAAAGGAGGATATTCAAACTGTTTACGTTCTTCCAAAGTCGCTCTGTAAAAGTCACTTAGATTTCCTTTCAGACCAAATTCAAAAACTTTTTGTTCAGACTTGCGAGTTTGGACTAATATAGAGCGTGTTGCTTGGGCACGTAGACGAACTAGGGTATACATTATTTTTTCTTGGATGCGAAAATCTGGCAGACTAAAAAGGGAATCCAGAGAGACGACAGCGACGTGGTCAACTTTATCATTATAATTTTGCATAGCCATCTCGGTACCTAGAAGAATATTGCCGGGTTTTGATTTGAATTTTTCCAAAGCTTCGCGAACTTGTTTGTCAGTTTTGGTTGAATCCGCATCTATTTTTATAATATCAACATCTGGAAAAACAGCTTTGATCTGTTCATATACTCTATCTATACCAATACCGAGTGGTGTGAGACGCCAACTGTCGCAGAATGTACAATTTTCATCAGCACTTCTCCTGTCTCCGCAAATGTGACACATAAAGAAGTTTTTACCAGTTTCTGGTGAGGTGTGTAGTACGACGGTTGCTTTGCATTGTCTGCACATTACAATATTCCCACAATCATCACAGATAGTGAGAGGAGCAAGACCTCGGCGTACAGCGAAAATGAAGAGCTGGGTATTTTCTTCGGTATTTTGTCTGATGAGAGCTTCCAATTCTGTGGAAAGAATTTTGAATCGGGGTTCGGGTGCTTTCGTTGAAGAATTAGAATCGCTTGAATCTATGTTAGTGGAGAAAGTTGAATCGGTTGAGAGATTTGGATTTCTTATTTGTTTTGAATTTGACGGAAGGGGTCTCATATCTATTAGAATATCTCTAGCAGAAGAAATGGAACGCCATTTGAAAGGTGAACCTTCTTCTATTCTTTCATTTTCCACAGCGTGTAATGTTTCTATGCGCAACATACTGTCAGCTAAATAGACTATCTGCTTGTTTCCTTTGGCGATGATGGAAAGAGCGTGACGAATATCTAGATATGGAGCTTTTTGTGATATCCAACCACGACCATTTTCTTTTTCTATGATCACAGTTCGTATATCACTGCGTGGCAAAATAGAAAATGAACCAGTTGAAACGATGACGACGGGATGCTCGGTTTCAGCTATAGCTTTCCAAGTATCAGCAACATTCTTTTTCGTTAGACCACTATGAAGTTTGAAGATGTAACCCTCAATACCTTTTTCAACTGCAGAAAATACTCGTTCGCAATCTTCAATAGTTGGTGCGTATATAGCGATTGATTTTTTCAAAGCAAATTCTTGTCTGATGAGACTGCGCCATGAACTCATCCTATCTGGATCATCACCTTGCACTGCCAAAATTTTCTCATTTCCTTTTTGGAATGTTTTTTGCTCTTTGTCGGCTGGAATAGAGAAGCTAGGTTGTGATGGTAATGGCGGAGCGATCTTGTTTGCGTTTTCTAATATGAGATCAGAAACCATTGTGTCTATGATAGCTCCTGCTGTCGTAGCATAATATTCTGCCAAAATCTTACATGATTCTATGAAAGAAACAGGGAAGAATGCGGTTGCTTTTATCTTATCTACTTTGCGAATCTCAAAGGAAGCTCTCTTGATGTCGGTTTTCAATTTTTCACCTAGTTCGGATTTGATGACAATAGCGAAAATGCTTTTTCTCTGTAATGGTACGGAGACAATAGCACCTACTGGGACATCTGAGGAAGTGAAATATAGAAGCTCATCAGCTATCTTGGAACGTGATAGTGGGATGACGGTGATGATGTTCATGGGTTATTTATAGCATGGGTTGTCTCTCATTATTACTATTGACAAACACCGTAATATGGTATATACTTGTATGAGCAATTATAGGGTTCTTTTACAACCTATTTGCGAACAAAAACATAAACAAAAAGCTGACTTGTTATGAGTCGGTAAGAAAGGAAGTTGACTATGAAAATCATACTCAATGGTACGTTGTTAAACTATCTGCTCGAGAAGCTCGACCAGATCGTGAATACTGAATCTCAGCATGAGATTCGTGTCCTGAAAGACCTCCTTGCGAAGTTGAAAAGTAAGGAGGCGGATACCTGGTGGGAAATGCTCAAAAAGTTCCTTCGTAAGGAACCTTGTTGGGTGGCTGATACGATTCAGGCTGTTAAAGATATAATCGTGACTTATGTTGTGGATTGCACTTTGTCTCTTGAAGAGATGATCAAGGCTGGTGATTACTACCCAGTCAATTCTAATATTACGAAGGAAAATTTTCCTATCAAGAGTACTGGTGCGGATGAGTGGGAATTTAAAATATTCCACTTCGATCTAACAATCTCGTCGGAAGATGCTGTTAATGGTATTAGAGCCGACGATACGGTTAATCCTTGGCAACCTGCGAATATTGAGCATCTACTTGTGTATGGGAAATATAATCCCAAAAAACATCGAAAGCTTTCGATTGTTGGTCTGGGCTCCGTTGGCTTGGTCGATGGCCACCGCCGCGTTCCGTGCCTCAGCGAGGATGATTCCAGGCGCGTCCTCTACCTCGGTTGGTGGGACTTTGACTGGCTTGCCTCCTGCCGCTTCCTCGGCGTTCGTAAAAAGGTCTCTAAGTCCTTGGGTACTTGTATCTAGGGTGTGTCCTTGGAAACTTGGACACTTTGGCTCTTGGTCTCATCTCGCATACTCATTGGGTGTGCGAGATTTTTTGTTGGTTAATTAATTATTCAATTTGTGAAATACTCATAAAAAGTTTAGAATAGCAGGGCATGAATACAAAAGAATCTTTTATCATAGAAGGGCTGGCGGGGGAGAAAAAGCTCAACGGCACCGTGGAAATAAACGGCGCCAAGAATTCTGCCTTGAAAGCAATGGTGGCATCGGTACTTTTCGATGGTCCAGTTGTCTTGAATAACATTCCAAATACTGACGATATCCATACAATGACCGAAGTCTTGAAGAAACTCGGAGCTTCTGTTTCTTGGCAGGGTGATAGCGGAAGCAAGACTCTTTTGATTGACGCTTCAAACTTCAAATCTACCGATATAGACATTGGCCTAGCAAAGACCATGCGAGCTTCAGTTGTTCTCACTGGACCACTACTCGCCCGTTTTCATAAAGTAACTTTTCCAGCACCGGGTGGTTGTGTCATCGGTGCAAGACCTATTGACCTCTTCACTAGTGGTTATGAGAAGATGGGTGCAAGTGTGACGCTCAATGATTCCAATTGTCTCTATGATATGAAGACGACCAAGTCTTTGAATGGTACAGAAATATTCTTTGAAAAGATTTCTGTCGGTGCTACCGAGACTTTGATGATGACCGCCGTTTTGGCAAAAGGCAAAACTGTTCTGAAAAATTGTGCCATGGAGCCAGAGATAGGCAATGTCGCTATGTGGCTCAATGAATGCGGTGCTAATATAAAAGGAATAGGTACTTCTACTCTAGAGATAGAGGGAACTGCCGGCAAACTCCTTTCTCCAAAAAAACCTTTCGTTACTATTCCAGATCGTATTGAAGCTGGTAGTTTCCTAATTCTTGGAGCTTTGTGTGCAAAGGATTTGGTCATAAAAAATTGTTGCCCTGAACATTTGGAGTCAGTCATTTCTGTTTTGAAAGATTCTGGTGTGCCTATAAAAACCACGGTTGGTAAAGATGGAAAGGTTGGAGAAATTATTATTTATAATAATTATGCGAAAAATTCTACCTTCAAACCTTTCAATGTTAAGACTCAAGAATACCCCGGTTTTCCTACAGACTTACAAGCTCAGATGGTTACATATCTCACTCAAGTTTCAGGAGAGAGTGGTGTCTTGGAAACTATTTTTGAAGGACGATTCAAATATGTTGAGGATTTGATCAATATGGGTGCAAACATTATTTCTATGAACCCAAGAGAAATTTTGGTAAAAGGTCCTACGCTACTTCGCCAACTGCCAGATGATGAGGAATTAAATGCTCACGATATTCGTGCTGGCTTTGCTGTCGTGCTCGCCGCTCTCGTTGGTGAAGGTAAATTTAAGGTCAATAATATTCATCTTATAGATAGAGGATACGAAAAGTTGGAAGAGAAGTTGAAAGCTTTGGGGGCGGATATTAGAAGGTAATTTTCCGGATGTGTGACATCAGGTTGACAGCATCTTATTTAAGATGTAAATTTTTGTTATCAAAGTAGTTCTTTGAAATATTACCGAAACCCTTCTATCGTTGAAGGAGAAACGTAATAGAATTAGAAAGAGAAAAATATGACGACGACTAAACAGTCTCATCAGATAATGGCTACGTTGGCGACAAATGTAGATTGGACTAAGGTTCAATTTGAAAGAGCTAATCTGCAGGAACAGCTAATTCGTAATTCGGTTGAAGCGGCGAAACAGTTTACCGATTTCCTCAATAATGGCGCCAGACTTCCTTTTGTTGAGCCGAGAATTCTCACTATTGATCGTTCTAAACCATTTGATCCCAATAGATTTTCTGTTAAGTCTGGATCTACGTATTACACCCAAAAAGGGTGGACCATCTGGAAAGGTCCGCTGGACGGCGATGGTCTAGATGGTGAAGAAGAACAAAATTCTCACTCGATAGTTTTAAAGGAAATTGACGTTAGTAAGGTTAAATTAGTGTTAGTAGATGGAAACGTCATTAGGGGTAATGCTAGGTTTTATCGTCTTAAGAAATATAATTATATTTGTCTTGATATTAAAATCCTCCAAACTCTTTTAGAGAATCAGCAATTTATTCCATCTCAATGGAAAAAAGAAACTAATGATGAAGTTACACTTATAACTTTTGATGGAACTATCCTTCGTAGTCCAGAAGGTCTAAGTCATGTCCTTGTGTTGTGGTGGTCTGATTCTACTTGGAGTTCAGGTCTTCGCGAAGTCAAAAGAAGTTGGTATGGAAGAAATTCCTTATCAGCCGTACTTGTAAATTAACATCTCATTTCCCGCTAGGTCCGACCTAGCGGGAAATTTATTTTGTGCTAACATCAGCCCTATGAGTATTTTTTCTCCGAAATTGGGAATTGATCTAGGTACGGCTAATACTTTGGTCTTTTTGCCTGGTAAAGGCATAGTCATGAACGAACCTTCGGTAGTCGCTGTTTCTCAGATAGACAAAAGAGTTTTGGCAGTTGGCAATGAAGCCAAAGAAATGATCGGTAGAACTCCAGACGACATCATCGCTTATAGGCCAATGAGAGATGGAGTCATTGCCGATTACCACATAACTGAAGCAATGTTGCGATATTTTATTGATAAATCTCTTGGAAAATTTTCTTTATTTAGACCAGATGTGATCGTCTCTGTTCCGGCTAGTATCAGTTCCACCGAGAGACGCGCTGTCATAGAAGCCGCCATCCGTGCTGGTGCCAAGAATGCTTATGTTGTAAAGGAACCAGTTTTGGCTGCTATCGGTGCTGGCATACCGATCCAAGAAGCAAAAGGTCATATGGTTGTAGATATTGGTGGTGGTACTACCGATGTTGCTGTTATTTCTCTTGGAGGCATCGTCGCTTCAACTTCAGTCAAATGTGCTGGTAATAAGATGGATGTTGCTATTACCGATTATATTAAAAAGACTTTCAATCTTGCTATTGGTGACCACATGGCAGAAATTATAAAAATTACTATTGGCTCAGCTGTGCCTCTAGATCAAGAACTTTCTATGATGGTAAAAGGACGTGATTATATTTCTGGTTTACCACGTTCAGTTGAGATCAAAACTAATGAGATAGTCAAAGCTCTAGCAACACCTTTACGAGAAATGATCAAGGCTGTTCGCGATGTTCTTCAAGAGACTCCTCCAGAATTGGCATCAGACATCATTGATCAAGGTATTACAATGACTGGCGGTTCCTCTATGTTACGCAACCTTCCTGAACTTGTCTTTCGTCGCACTGGTGTCAAAGCCCAGTTGGCTGATGAGCCTTTGCTTTGTGTTGTGAAGGGAACTGGCATTGCTCTAGATCATTTGGATGTCTACAAAAAGGCGATGATTTCAAAGAGGTAGTTTATCAAGGTCGCACCTTGATTCTGCTATAATACCCCCATGTCTCCTTCTTTTTCTATAAAATCACTTTCTCATCACGCGTATTGTTTGATAGGTGGAGATTCTGTCAGGGATCAGCTCGTAGTTATCTTGAATGAAGAGCACTCCATACCAATTCATGGCAATTCTGATTTGTTTCAAAAAAGATATGAGAATTTTACTATTGACGATGCTCGCGAATTGAAATTGGCTCACGAAATGCGACCAATACAAAATGAGGGTAAAAAAATTTTTATTATTACCGCTGACAATATAAATGTTGAAGCTCAAAATGCTTTACTCAAATTATTAGAAGAGCCTGCTGAGTATGCTCATTTTTTCCTCATAATCCCGGGGTCTCATCTACTTTTACCGACGGTCAAGTCGCGTCTTTCATTTGTTGAAATGATTCAGGGAAAAGGTGGAAAGAGTGGAGGGAATTCCGGTAATGATTCTGAAGTCACTGCTGACGCAAAGAAGTTTGTCAGTCTCAATCCTGCCAAGCGATTGGAAATGGTCAAAAATCTTTTGGATGAAATAACAAAAGAAAAAAAGACCAAGCAACATGCTATAAATTTCCTTAATGCAATTCAAGAAGAAGTCTATAAGAAAAAAGGTGTGGCAGGGAATTTGGAATCTTTGATTGCTACAGAGACAGCTAGGAAATATGTCAGTGATAGATCGCCTTCGTTGAAGATGTTATTGGAATATGTGGCATTGAATATCTAAGTGCAAAGTGAAAAATGCAAAGTGCAAAGTTGTAGTTATTTAGTGAATAGTGATATATGCTATAATGCAATTACTATCAATTAATCATTAAACCTATGGCCTACGATTTCAATCCGTTCAAAAAACAGCTCGCCAATACCGAAGAATGGCTCAAGAAAGAATTTACTCAGATTCGTACTGGTCAAGCATCGCCTCAGATTCTAGATGGAGTCAGGGTAGAGATTTACGGTGCTCCTATGAGTATAAAGGAGTTGGCTAGTGTCACTATTGAAGGCGCAAGGACGTTGCGTATTTCTCCTTGGGAAAAAGGTCAGACGAAGGATATTGAAAAGGCTATTACTGTCGCCAATCTAGGAGTTTCAGTAGTTGTAGATGATCAAGGTCTCCGTGCCATGTTCCCAGAGCTCACGGCAGATCGTCGTAAAGATGTTGCCAAGTTGGCCAAGGACAAGCTTGAAGAAGCCAAGAAACAAGTTCGTGGTCATCGCGATACTATTATCAAGGATTTGCAAGCCAAGGAAAAAGACGGTGGTTATGGTAAAGATGAAATCTTCCGTTTGAAAGGCGATACTCAAAAATTGGTTGATGATCTCAATAAAAAGTTGGAGGAACATTTTAATAGAAAAGAGAAGGAAGTGTTGGGATAATTGTACTGTGTCATTCCCGCGAAGGTGATTTAGCAAAATCATGTCGTATGGACCGGTGAATCCAGGATTATTACGAACAAATAATTAATTCACCATGTGGTAAACATGGATTCCCGCCTTCGCGGGAATGACAACGCAAGAAATTAGTAATTAAAAATTAGAAATTCATTTCTCTATGCTAACCGCCATAATCTTCCTCCTCGTCCTCGCAGTCCTCATCTTCGTCCACGAACTCGGACATTTCCTTTTTGCTAGATGGAACGGTATCAGGGTTGATGAATTCAAGATTGGTTTTGGTCCAAGGATTCTGTCTTGGGGAAAAAAGGAGACGAAATATGGTCTAAACCTTATTCCTTTTGGTGGTTACGTGAAGATTCATGGAGAAAATCCTGATGAGGAATCTATTAGTGGTTCTGATAAAGATAGGAGTTTTGTTAATAAAAAAGGTTGGCAACAGATTATGGTTTTGGTTGCTGGTGTTTTATTTAATTTTATTTTTGCTTGGGTTCTTTACATTATAGTTTTTATTTCTGGTGTGACTGCAGATCCTCAAGGTTTTGAAAGATATTCTTCTGATTTCAAGAATGAAAGAGTAATGATAACTCTCGTATCTCCCGGTTCTCCAGCAGAAAAAGCTGGTTTGAAAGTTGGAGATGTCATCGGTGACATAAAGGGAAGTAATGGAGAAAGTTTTTCTAGCATGGTCGTATCTGATGAACCATTTTCAAATTCTTCTATAACTAGTATTCAAGATGTAATAAATTCAAGCAAGGGAACTCCAGTTCTCATGACTTACAAGCGTGCCAATAATCTCGCGACTACTACCATAGAACCAATCGCTGGAATTGTAAAAGATAAATATGCTATCGGTATTGCCATGAGTGGTGTCGTTGATATAAAACTTTCTTTCTTCTCTGCGATTTATGAAGGTGCTCACTATACTCTCATAATGATTCGTGATACTGCCGTTGGTCTTTATAATTTTATTGCAAATATTTTCAAAGGTGATGCAAATTTCTCAGACGTTTCTGGTCCTATTGGTATTGCTGGCATAGTGGGCGGTGCTGCTGAACTAGGTTTTACTTATCTACTTATGATCACAGCTTTGATCTCCATTAATCTTGGAGTTATTAACCTCATTCCTTTTCCAGCTTTGGATGGCGGAAGAGTCTTATTTGTTATTATTGAAGGGGTTATCAGACGCAGACTACCGCCGAAGTATTCCAATGCGGTCAATGCTGTCGGTTTTGTTCTCCTTATGATACTTATGGTAGTTGTAACTTATAAAGATATTGCTAAGATGTTTAAATAATTTTGTTGTCATTCCCGCGAAGGCGGGAATCCAGTGTGTTACCATTGGGTTAGCGATAACTATTTATCCGTAATAATCCTGGATTCCCGCCTTCGCGGGAATGACACAGTGAGTTATAATAATAAAATGAAACAATCAAACTTATTTACAAAGACTCGTCGTGAAGCTCCAAAAGATGAAGTCTCCAAGAATGCCAAGTTGCTCATCAGAGCTGGATTCATCAACAAAGAAATGGCTGGAGTATATTCTTTTTTGCCATTGGGACTTAGAACATTAAATAAAATTATCGGTATTATTCGTGAAGAAATGAATGCTATCGGTGGACAAGAAGTTCATCTCACTGCTTTGCAAGATAAAAAAACTTGGGAAGCTACAAATCGTTGGGATGATGCTGTTGTAGACAATTGGTTCAAGACCAAACTCAAGAATGGTAGTGAAGCAGGTTTGGCATCAACACACGAAGAGCCTTTAACTTCTCTAATGAAGGATCATGTTCGTTCGTTTAGAGATCTACCACAAGCAGTTTATCAATTTCAGACTAAGTTTCGTAATGAAGAGCGAGCCAAGTCAGGTATCATGCGAGGAAGGGAATTTCTCATGAAGGATTTGTATTCTTTTAATGTTGATGAGAAAACTCATGATGAGTTCTATAAAAAAGCTCAAGCTGCTTATGTGAGGATTTTTGATAGGGCAGGTCTAGGTAACGAAACTTATATGACATTTGCCGCTGGAGGCTCATTCTCAAAGTACTCTCATGAGTTTCAGACAATTACCGATGCTGGTGAGGATACTATTTATGTTCATGATGGTAAACGGATGGCGGTAAATAAGGAAGTTTTAAACGATGAAGTCTTAAAAGATTTGGATATAAAGAGGTCAGATCTAAGGGAAGTAAAAGCTGTTGAAGTGGGCAACATTTTTAATCTCGGCACAAAATTCTCATCTGCTCTTGGACTTAATTTCACAGACAAGGAAGGGAAAGTCGCACCTGTTATTATGGGTTGTTATGGTATCGGTTTGCCACGACTTATGGGTACTATCGCTGAGATTTGGTCTGATGAAAAAGGATTGGTCTGGCCAGAATCAGTCTCACCATTTGCGGTGCATCTCATAGCATTATTTAATGAATCTGGAACCGTCAAAACTACTGCTGATGAACTCTACAAAAATCTAACTGCAAAAGGTATTGAAGTTCTCTATGATGACCGCGATTGTGGTGCTGGTGAAAAATTCGGTGACTCCGATCTTATAGGTATTCCTCGAAGATATGTCATCAGTGAAAAAACTCTCAAAGATAATTCTATTGAAGTTAAGGATAGGAGAACAGGGAAGGTTCTAATGGTGAAGGTGGAGAGTTTGTAGGGTGAGAAATAATTTAGATAAATAGTTTTCCGTAAATACGGTCTAGTTTTGTACCAAAGATATGGTGTTTTTTGTTACTTCTAATTTATTAATTAACTTTTATCAATATGGATCTACAAGAATTTAAAAAACAATATGTTCAAATAGAATTGGGTATTACTTCTGATTTCGGCAGGATTTTTACATTCATAGATTTTGGAAATGTGAATCATTGGTTTGAAGAAGATAAGCAAACATATGAATATGTTGCGCTAGCGGATGATGAAAAATTGGTTGTGGATTTAGAAAAATTACATGAATTTGTTCAACTATTTTCCGACAGCGAACGTTTTTATTATGGTTATGATCCACAAAATGCTGGTTCATTCGGTTTTATTCGTGCCACAAGGGAAATTTTTGGTAAAAATAAAGTGTTTACAAAACATATTCAAAAAATTAGACATTATCTAAATGAGATTGATACATTAAATAATACCCGAAATATTTATACAGATAGAAAAGGAATTTTTGTATATATTCCAAAATGTAATTTTGATGTTGAGATTAGTGTTGATGCGATTAAATTACTCGATCATTATGATACGTTCTGTTTATTTTCTGGTGACGCAGATTTTGTTCATTTAGCCAGATTTTTGAAGGGAAAAGGAAAGAAAGTGATACTTATAAAAGGTGGCAATATCACTCATCAATTAAAAGAGGTGTGTAATTTTGTTATAAATGCACAGGATATAAAGAAGTATATTTCGGTTGTAAAAAAGCAAAAACCTGGTATTAAACCAGGTCTTGCGGATCGTAAACCCGAATCCTCGGGCAGGACGATCTTAGAAGGATCGTAATTGAATAATAACGCCATCCGTCTAAAATTGCAATATTGTGACTAATTGATATCCCTTTACTTAATAGTTGACTACCACCGTCTTTCTGTATTAGTATAGGACATACATACTTGGCGCATTTCTTCGTTGTTTCGTTCGTTTGCTCCTGCGCTGTATATAAAAATACAGCTTGGTCGCAAGCCTCACTCACGTCTCGAAATGCATCCAAGTCTGTATGTCCTAAAATATTATGCCTCCACTCAATAAACTAACAACAAAAGCCAGAGAAGCATTGCGTAGAGCCCATGAATTGGCCATAGAAAGGGGACAAAACCACGTCAATCCTGTCCATTTACTATGCTCGCTCATACTCCAAGAAGAGAGTATGGTTGCTTCTATTTTGGATAAGCTTGAAGTGGACACTCCCATGCTTACCGATGTCGTCTTGGAACATATAGAAGCCCCAGAGGGTTCCAATGTCCTTTCTCCTTCATATCAGATTTACCTCACTCCAGATTTGGCTCAGATTTTGGACAACTCTGTGAAGGTTGCAACTGTTCTCAAGGATGAGTTTATTTCAACCGAACACATCTTCCTTTCAATATTTGATATTCCTTGCATGGCAAAAGATATCTTGAATAGATTCAAGATTGAGCGCAATGCTGTCGCAAAGATTGTAGAAGAGATTAAGACCAATCCACCTTCAAAAAACGGTGAACCAAAAAAGTTCAGAACTCTTTACAAATATGCTCGTTCTCTCACCAAACTCGCTCAAGAAAATAAACTTGATCCTGTCATTGGTCGTGATGCAGAGATCATGCGTATCATCCAGATCCTTTCTCGTCGCACAAAAAACAATCCTATTCTCATTGGTGAAGCCGGTGTTGGTAAGACCGCTATAGTAGAAGGTTTGGCTTTGCGTATGGCACAAGGTGATATTCCAGAATCATTGAAAGATAAAGAGCTCGTTTCTCTTGATCTAGGTTCTCTCATTGCTGGTACAAAATATCGTGGTGAATTTGAAGAGCGTCTCAAAAACATTTTGAAAGAAGTAGAAAAGTCCGATGGCAAGATCGTTTTGTTCATAGATGAAATCCATACCATCGTTGGTGCTGGTGCATCAGAAGGTTCTATGGATGCTTCTAACATGCTCAAACCTGCTTTGGCTCGCGGAGAACTCCGTGCTATCGGTGCGACGACATTGAAAGAATATCAAAAATATATAGAGAAGGATCCAGCTTTGACTCGTCGTTTCCAACCAGTTTTTGTCAATGAACCAAGTATTGATGATGCTATCGCCATTTTGCGTGGATTAAAAGAAAAGTATGAATTGTTCCATGGTGTTCGTATTACAGACGACGCCATCGTTGCAGCTGTTACTTTGGCTAGCCGTTATATCACTGACAGATTTTTGCCAGACAAAGTCGTTGACCTCATAGACGAAGCTTCTTCTTCTTTACGTATTTCTCTAGAAAATATGCCACCACAATTGGAAGAGACTCGTCGCAAGATTATGCGTTTGGAAATAGAGCGCGAAGCTTTGAAAAAAGAAACCGAGAAATCTGCAAAAGCTCGTATGGCTACTATTGAAAAAGAAATTGCTGATCTCAAAGAAGGTACTTCGGAACTTGAACTCAAATGGACAAATGAGAAGGTAACTATCACGGATATAAAACGTATCAAAAAGGAGTTGGAAGCTTTGCGTATAGAAGGTGAAGCGGCTGAAGCTCGTACCGATCTTGCCAAAGCGGCAGAGATTCGTTATGGCAGATTGCCAGCTTTGGAAAAAGAATTGGAGCAAAAAAATAAGCGCTTGAAGAAACTCCAATCATCAAGAAGGATTCTCAAGGAAGAGATTAATGCCGAAGATATTGCTGCGGTAGTTTCTCGTTGGACAGGCATTCCAGTTTCTAGAATGTTGGAATCAGAAGCGGTAAAGCTTACTAGAATGGAACAAGAATTAGAAAGACGCATCGTCGGTCAGAATGAAGCTGTCAAAAAGATTTCAGATACTATTCGTCGTTCACGCGCTGGTATCGCTGATCCAAATCGTCCTATTGGTTCATTTATTTTCCTTGGTCCTACCGGAGTCGGTAAAACTGAACTTACAAAAGCTTTGGCAGAATTCCTTTTCAATGATGAAAAATCTCTCATTCGTGTAGATATGTCAGAGTTTATGGAGAAACATTCTGTTTCCAAGCTCATTGGTGCGCCTCCAGGATATGTTGGTTATGATGAATCTGGTGGTTTGACCGAAACTGTTCGTCATCGTCCTTACTCGGTCATTCTCTTTGATGAGATAGAAAAAGCTCATCCAGAAGTTTTCAATGTGCTTCTACAAGTTCTAGATAATGGTCGCCTCACAGATTCCAAGGGACGTATCGTCAATTTCCGCAATACGGTTATCATCATGACTTCTAATATCGGTGCTCAACATATTGAGAAGATGGAGAAGCTCGGTTTTGCCAAAGAAACCGACAATCGTGATCGTGACAATTATGAAGAAGCCAAAAATAAGATCAATTCAGCTTTGAAAGATTTCTTCAGACCAGAATTCTTGAATCGTGTAGATGACATAATGATTTTTGATATTTTGTCTCGTGAATCTATAAAGAAGATTGTGGAGATACAGGTTGGCGAAGTCGTTAAACGTCTTGTTGATAAAAATATTGATCTCATCCTCACTCCAGCTGTTTATGATTATTTGGCAAAAGAAGGTTACAACCCTCAGTACGGTGCTCGTCCTTTGAAGCGTCTCATTCAAAATAAGATATTGACTCCAGTCGCCAACCTGCTCATTGCCGAGGAAGTGACGAAGGGTGGTCGCATTACTGTTGATTACAAAGCTGATAAGTTTAGTTTTGAAGTTAAGAAGAAACAAAAGGGTTCAAATCATATGGTTATGCAAGAAATGGTAGGACAGGGGAAATAATAATGATTTCAGGGTGTTTTTTACGGTATTTTTAGGTACTTGACATTAAAATCATAGTGTGCTAAGCTTTGTCTCAGAATGATTTAGAAAGTTTAACTTGTATCACGTAATAACGTGGAGTTAAACTGATTATTCTGAAAAACAACCAAATAAAAGGCCTCATATGAATGGACCTCCGAAAAACGCAACGTGCCAGTCCGGAATTAATTTCAACCTCAACCTCAACGTCTCCGTCGGCATCGGCGAAGATCGTCCGGCCAGCTAAGTGCCAGATGGTTTAGCAGATAACTAACCGTTAGTGTTCACACAGGTTGTGTGGATGCTAGCGGTTTTTTGTTTGTGGATTGCTTGACATTTTGCATATATAGTGCTATCATTGTGTTAGTATAGTTTTTTGACATTTTCTTTTGAATTGACCACATCTTTTAGGGCTTACTGAGTCTTGAAAGATGTGGCCAATAACGGAGCCACAGAAAACAATGTAGAAAGATTATTGTATGAGATGGTTTAGAACTTTTCTTTTAAGTGCGGTGATGGTATTTGCGTTTGCGTCGATGGTCATGATTATGACATTTGCGGTGTATGTTGATAAATGTAAATCGCCAAAGGTCACTGAAACACGTGCTGGTAATACGATGTACTGGGCAGAAGAAGTTTATGGAGCAACTGTCGTAGAAGTGCTGACTCCTACAGGAACCAATTTTATTACCCAGATAGTGAAGGTTCTCGACGGTGATTCAATTGGTGGTTTTGGTAAATATGTCGCCATCTCTTCTGTTGGTGAAAAACTTGCTGTGGGTGATACTGTTCAGGTGGCAAGATTCACGTATAAAGAGGAATTGGGTACTTATCAGACGGTGCGTGTTGCTCAAAAGAAAATCAAGAATTAACCCAACTTTCGAGATTGAATGTAATCTCGGCCTCACAGCAATGTGGGGCTTTTATTTTGCTCATTTTCATGTTAATATCCACCCACTATGCCCGCATCAAAAAGACCAAAAATAGTCGGTGAAGACAAGATCATAGTCAAAGGAGCAAGGACTCATAATCTCAAGAATATCACGGTTGAGATGCCTAGAAACACAATGATCGCTATCACTGGTCTTTCTGGTTCAGGAAAATCTTCTTTAGCTTTTGATACCATATTTGCAGAGGGACAACGTCGTTATGTGGAGTCACTTTCTGCTTATGCCCGCCAATTTTTACATAAAATGCAGAAGCCTGACGTTGATGAGATCACCGGACTTTCCCCAGCCATTTCCATTGACCAAAAGTCTCGTTCCAATAATCCTCGTTCTACCGTTGCTACCATAACCGAGATTTATGATTACTTACGCGTTCTTTTTGCTCGTGTTGGCAAGCCTCATTGTCTCGTTTGTGATCGTCCCATCAACCGTGTTTCCAAAGAAGAAATCATGGAAACTATTTTGAATACTGTTACTACTCGTGTTTCTAAAGCAAAAAAAGTTTATGGTGTAGATATTTCTGATGCAAAGATTCGTATTTATGCTCCGGTCGTTCTTGGTCGCAAAGGAGAATATTATCAAATGCTTTACGATATGCTCAGTAAAGGTTATGAACGTGTTCGTATTGATGGTGTTGTCCATAAACTTCGCGATCAGATTATTCTTGATAAAAATAAGAAACATGACATTGACGTTTTGGTTGATGAAATTTTCGTTAGTGAATTCAAACAAACCCGTTCGACAAGCTCAGGACAAACAAAAGATACCAAACAAGCTGATAATGCTCGTGAGAGATTGTCTGAAGCTTTGGAGAGGGCTATTCAAGAAGCTGATGGTTTGATCAGAGTTGAGTATCCTGGCGCAAATGAAGTCCTCATGTCCGTAAAATTCATGTGTCCTTACGATGGTTTTTCATACCCAGAGATAGAGCCTAGATTATTCTCATTCAATTCACCTTACGGTGCTTGTTCTGCTTGTAATGGTCTCGGAACAGAAAGTATTTTTAGTGACAAACCTTGTCTGACTTGTAAAGGTGCTCGTCTTCGTGATGAAGCTCTGCATGTCATCGTAGACGGAAAAAATATCGTTGAAATTACGGGAATGTCCATAGAAAAAGCCGTAGTATATTTCAAAGCTATTAAACTTTCTGAATCAGAAAAAGAAATTGCCAAAGTCGTTTTACGTGAGATATCCGATCGTCTTTCATTTATGGTAAATGTTGGTATTGAATATCTGACACTAGATCGCCGTGCCCATACTCTCTCTGGTGGAGAAGCTCAACGTATTCGTCTAGCTTCACAGCTCGGTTCTGGTCTCGTCGGTGCTTTATATGTACTAGACGAACCAACTATCGGTCTGCATCAACGTGATAACGACAGACTCATCAATACACTCGTCCGTCTTCGCGACCTCGGTAATACTATTATCGTTGTTGAGCATGACGAAGATACAATGTTCGCTTCTGATTATATGATAGACATCGGTCCTGGAGCTGGCGTTCATGGTGGTAAAGTCGTCGTTTCTGGATATCTTGATGAACTTTTGACTGCCAAGAAAAATACTTCTAATTCAGCAACCTTGGCATATCTTCGTGGTGAAAAAGTTATTCCTTTTTCTACATCTCGCCGTGAACCAAAAGGTAAGATCATGATACGTGGTGGTCATGTTTTCAATATAAAAAATATGGATGTTGATATACCACTTTCTTGTTTGAATGTCATAACCGGTGTTTCTGGTTCTGGTAAATCATCACTCATGTATGAGATTTTATATCGCAACCTCCAAGCTCGTTATGAGGCTCGTCTTCGTTCAAATGAACTTATCAACTGCAAGAGTTTTTCTGGTTCAGAATATATTGGTCGCGTGATTCTCATTGACCAATCGCCGATAGGAAGGACTCCTAGATCCAATCCTGCTACATATACCGGATCATGGACACATATTCGTGAGCTTTTTGCATCTGAACCAGAGGCACGTGCTCGTGGTTGGAGTGCTAGTAGATTCTCATTCAATAGAGCTGGTGGTCGTTGTGAGGCTTGTGAAGGTAACGGTGAAATTGCTGTAGAAATGCATTTCTTGCCAACCGTTTATGTTACTTGCGACGTCTGTAATGGTAAACGTTTTATGAAGGAGACTTTGGATATAAAATATCGTAAGAAAAATATTCATGAAGTTTTGGAATTGACCATAGAAGAAGCTTTGGAATTCTTCAAAGATATTCCAGCTGTAGAAGATCGTCTCCAGACTTTGCTTGATGTAGGTTTGGGTTATGTCAAACTTGGTCAATCCGCTACGACTCTTTCTGGCGGAGAAGCTCAACGTGTCAAAATTTCTTCTGAACTCTATCGTGCCCATATGCAAAAGACTATTTATCTTTTGGATGAACCAACAGTTGGTTTGCATTATGAAGATGTGAAAAAACTTATAGAAATACTTACGAAGCTTGTAGATAAAGGTAATACTGTTGTAGTCATTGAACATAACCTTGATCTCATCAAGAATGCTGACTATGTCATAGATATTGGTCCTGAAGGTGGAGAAAAGGGAGGTAACATCGTGGCTCGCGGTACTCCTGAGGATATTGCTAATAATGAGAAGAGTTATACTGGAAAATATTTGAAGAAGGTGCTTAAAATAAAATAAAGGATCATTGTTAACTAAGATAAAATAAAACCGCACATCAATTTTTATCAATGTGCGGGTAGTTCTATTGCGTTATCTGTGCCCTTAATAGCTCTTTTTCTCTTAGGGCATTAATGATATCCGTTGTGTTCAAAGCTTTATCCACCCAGGGTAGATTCATGTTTTGAATAGCGACATCATCCAGGGCACCACTTACAATCCAAACTTCGGCTGATGTCATATTTTTTAATGTGGTTATGAAATCCGTCGTCGCCATTGCCTGAATGATACTTAGTTGTATTATTACCAGATCTGGCTTGGTTAATACTAAAAAGGCTAGAATATTGGCGCTCGCATCTTCAAAATGTAGGAATTCATGTTCTGGTTTGATGATTTTTCCTATACTTTGTCGCATTTCACCCATTCTATGTATCATTATAATCTTCATTTTTCCTTTGTTGTTGAGGTTGAAACTATCTGTATCAAATGATATCTTATATATTATGAAACGTCAATACCTAGAAAAACTCAAACTGCCGGAATCTCCCGGTATCTATATATTCAGGGATTATCGTAAACGTCCTCTATATATAGGTCGTGCCACCTCTTTGAAAGATCGTACAAAGAGTTATTTTAGTAATGATCTTATTGAAACCCGTGGGCCACGTATTGTAGATATGGTCACAAAAGCCAAATCTTTGACATGTGAGGTGACTGGTTCAGTCTTGGAAGCAATCATTTTGGAAAGTGCTCTCATCAAGCGTTATCAACCTATATACAATGTTGATGAAAGAGATGATAAGAGTGACCAATATATAGTCATCACCGATGAGTCGTGGCCAAGAGTTTTTTTGGTTAGAGCTAGGGATTTGGAAAAATCAATTTTTGATGGAACTATTGAATTTAAAATATTAAAATCATTCGGTCCTTTTACTGATTCTGGTCTTATAAAAGAAGCTTTGAAAATCTTACGCAAAATGTTTCCTTTTAGAGATAAAAAATCTCACGATCCTAGACATGAAGCTTTTTATCAAGCTATTGGCCGTTCACCAGAAAGAGATAGTGATGGCGCAAGGAAAGTCTATTTGCAAACGATCAGATATCTCGTCTTATTTTTTGAAGGTAATACAAAAAAGTTGCGTAGAAGTATTGAAAAGAATATGGAAATTGAAATCAAAGAACTTCGTTTTGAGGAGGCTGGTCATTCCAAAAGATTGCTCTATGCTCTGGATCATATAAACGACATTGCTCTTATAAAAAAGAGAAATGAATCAAATAGCGATAATTCTTTGAATACAAATGGAAAAGAATTTCGTATTGAAGCTTATGATGTGGCTCATATTTCTGGTACCAACGTTGTTGGTGCTATGACGGTCTCTGTAAATGGACAATTGGCAAATAGTGAATATCGCAAATTTAAAATATCAAAGGAAGCGAATAATGATAATGCCGGTCTGGCTGAAATTTTGGAAAGAAGATTGAATCATTCGGAATGGACTTATCCAGATATTATCGTTGTTGATGGAAATGAAGTTCAAATGCGGACAGCTGAAAATCTTTTGAAAGTAAGGAGGATAAATATTCCTGTAATTGCTGTTACAAAAGACGAACATCATAAAGCAGACAAGTTGATAGGGAATCAGGATCTAATTGATAAGTACGAAAAAGACATTATTGCTTTGAATGCTGAAGCACATCGTTTTGCTATCAGATACCACAGACTAAGAAGGTTGAGAGTAATTATTAGGAAATAACCAATAATCAAACACCAATAACCAAAATGCCACGATGGGTGGTTGGTTATTGATTATTGGTGTTTGGTTATTTCTAACCCCTCTTTACTTTTATCTATGGTTATGCTAGTATACTACCGGAACCGCTCGAGACTTGCGTCAAAGAACTTTCCTCCCGGTCCATAAGACATCCTTTGTACCTCCAACTGGATGTCGACCCTTGACCCCACTACTTCTTCGCGCGAAGTTGGTGGGGTCTCTTCTTTTACGATACAATGTAGGTATGCCAAATATTCTCACACGTGTAGGTGTTCTCCGAGGTGGACCTAGTTCGGAATACGAAGTCTCCATGAACTCTGGTCTTGCTGTCATTAAAGTTATTCAAGATAATCTCGGACACAAATATCAAGTTCATGATATTTTCATAGATCGTAATGGTGCTTGGCATATAGACGGTGTACCTGTTTCAATAAACGGACTTCATCATAGGATAGATATAGCTTTCAACGCTCTGCATGGTACATATGGTGAGGATGGTAAAGTCCAACATTTACTAGAAGCTCATGGCATACCTTTTACTGGTTCTGGTTCGGTTGGTTCAGCTATGGGTATGAATAAGGCTATTTCAAAAAAGGTTTTCAAAGATCATGGTATCAAGAGTCCTCACTGGATTGAGATTCCTTCAAAAGAAATAAAAAACAATTCTGAGGGTTTGGTAAAGCATCTTTTCAAGTCATTCGTCTTACCTGGAGTGGTCAAACCAACTTCTGGTGGCTCATCTGTGGGAGTTTCTATTATTCGTAGTTACGATGAATTGGCCTCAGCTTTGGAGAGAGCTTCTCACTATAGTCCATCAGTTATTTTGGAGGAATATATTTCTGGAATAGAGACAACCTGTGGTGTCATCCAAGGTTTTCGTTCACAAGAATTATACGCTTTGCCACCAGTTGAAATCCGTCCTTTTACAGATTTTTTTGATTATGACGCAAAGTATGCAAATAAATCTCATGAGATAGTGCCAGCCACTTTTTCTAATGAAACGAAAAGGGAAGTTGAAGAGCTGGCTCGCAAGATTCATCAGGCTTTTGGTTTGAGACATTATTCTAGATCAGATTTTATCATTCATCCAAAGAGAGGAATTTATGCTCTGGAGGTCAACACTCTCCCAGGTCTTACAAAAGAATCTCTTGTACCAAAAGCCCTTCGTGCTATAGGTAGTGATTTACATGAATTGGTGGATCATCTTTTGGGGTTGGTGAGGAAGCACTAGTATCTATATGAAGAAAACCGTCCACCTTATAGTGAACGGCTTTTTGAGATTTTTAGATTAGGCTTGTGAGATTTCTTTTGAGACTGTCACGAGTTTGAACCAGCGTTTTGATATGATTTCGTAATTTAGAACACCGAATATTGCAC
The DNA here is from genome assembly GCA_041666915.1 of Candidatus Paceibacterota bacterium. NCBI lineage: Bacteria > Bacillati > Minisyncoccota > Minisyncoccota bacterium. Next base: position 343,151 of record JBAYFZ010000001.1, on the reverse strand, counting down.
CGACGATACCTCCGAATAGAGCATTACCAGAATAGTATCCGATTGTTGCTCCGATCATCGCGTCTGTCATGCACAAGATACGAATATCAGAGTGAATGAGCTTGAATGTACCCCACACAACTTTCAATGAGATTTTTGCGGAGACATAAATAACTACCGCAGAAAATATTAACGATACCAAGACTATAACTACTGGTGCCACTATTGGGGCTAAGCAAATATAAACAAGTCCAGAGATGAGAAATGAATTAGAATTTTTAATAAGATCGTTGCGAGATTTAGTCCTATTATTACGAGCTTTCAATCTCCAGAGGAGAGATATTAACAAGAATATTAGCCCTATCACAATAATATTAATGTTTAAGAAAATTAAACCATTTAGTTCTTTTCCTTCAAGAGAACGAGGATTAAGATAATTTAATTGGTTATTTTGTAACAAGTTGTTCCATAGAATAAATGTTGATTCTATGGACTGAATAGCTGAGGCAAGTAATGATATCAGTAAGAAAGATCCTATAGATAAAAAGGTCGTTAGACCTATAATTTCAACTATAGATTCTCTGTCTTCAAAGAATGCCTTTGTAGCAGTCTTTATCTCGGATAGATTTACCCATACCTTTTTTACTGCGCAGGGGATTTCATCCAGATTGTAACTGATATAACCAACCATACCACCGATGAGAACACCGATCCACCAAACATAGTGGAATTGAAGTGCTACCAAAGCGCCAATGAAGGCACCCATAAAGCATGCCAGCGCTACCTTGACTGAATTGTTAATGTTCATAATTAACTTTCCTTTTTGTTGTGCTAGTTGACTAGCGGTTTTTGTCTTTTTTTATTCTATAATACTTATATATAATGTGTCAATATTTTTCCTAGATTGGAAAATTTGATGTACTCATAAAGCAGAAAAGCCCCTCAGGGCTTTTCAAGATTACCTATGCTTCGGTGACGGCACACGCCACTTAACATGTAATAGTCTCAGCGTAGGATTTACATCAGTGGACCTGAGCGGGCTCGAACCGCTTGCCTCCGCTTTGCAAAAGCGGCGCTCTACCAGATGAGCTACAGGCCCTCGTACTGAACCAATATAGTAGCTTAAAATAGAAAAAAAGTAAATTTATACGATTATTTGAACTTATTTAATTGGTTCAATTTATATAACAAAAAATCCCGAGGAATACTCGAGATTTTTTGTTCGTGATTACGATAGATTACATTTGTGGAGCTGGAGCAACCTTGTCACACTCTTTGCATGACTTCTTGTGAGAAAGAAGGATGACAATTGTTGCCAAACCGACTAGAACGTATACGAGGTTTTCCAACCAAGAGATACTTCCTAGGATAAGGGTAACAATGTTCCAGTTACCGCCGAACCATGAACCAACTCCGACTAGGAGCCAGTTCAAACCTCCGATTACTAAGAGCACAAATGAAACGCCATGTAATGCTTTCATGTTATTTGTTATTACTTGTAATTGATAATACCTCTACAATTATAGCAGGATTAGGAAATCAAATGTCAACTGGTTATACACAGGGGGTACTATTTATGATAGGATTTTCTGGTAAGTAATTTTGGGCCATTAGCTCATCTGGTAGAGCGCACCCATGGCATGGGTGAGGTGGCCGGTTCGAGTCCGGCATGGTCCACAAGATTGCACTATTGCCAAAAATAGATTAGTATATCGTGCTATGGAAACAGTTACAGAGTTATTTTCGGCCTTATGGGAGGTTTGGAAGGAAATGTTTAAGATCCTCAAGGAATGGTTGCCAAGGGCATTTTTTTTCATACTCTGGATTTTTTGTGGAATCATCATATTGCCATGTGTCTTTGTCGCTGGTAGTTTGTATCCAAAATGGACTGAATGGGGTGAGAAATTGTAGAAATTAGCGATCCGCTCCACCAGCTGGCGGACGACCTCGCACGATTAGCTGAAAATGATATTAACGATTATAATTCCAATATGGAAATAACACCCAATAAAACTATAGCTCCTCTCGCTTTGCATCCAACTATCTTTGTAATTTTTGGTATCACTGGTGACCTTGCAGCTAGAAAACTTTTACCAGCTCTTTTGGCCCTATTCGTAAAAAAGCTTTTACCACCACGCTTTGCTATTGTCGGATTTTCTAGAAGATCTTTCAGTCGTGAAGAATTCCGTGAGCTCATTAGAAGTAAGATGAATATTCATCCCGGTCAGTTCAATGAAGAAGATGTCAAACACTTTCTGGATCACATGTCGTATGAGCAAGGTTTTTTTGATTCAGCAGTTGCATATAGCAGGTTGGCTGAGAAATTGAAATCTATAGATGACAACTGGGGTCAATGTTCCAATAAACTTTTTCATCTTTCAGTTCCACCAAACCTCTATGAAGGTATTTTGAAAGATTTGGCCAATTCTAAATTAACTCTACCTTGTGATGATAAAAGTGGTTGGACGAGGATTCTCATAGAAAAACCTTTTGGTAATGATATTGCCACTGCACGTTCATTGGATAAACTTCTAGGAAAACTTTTCAAAGAGGAACAGATCTTTCGTATAGATCATTATTTGGCAAAAGAGGCTTTGCAAAATATTATTGCTTTTCGTTTTACCAATCCGATTTTCTTGCCAATGTGGAATAACAAATATATAGACAAGGTTCACATCAAACTTTATGAAAAGATGGGCATGGAAGGTCGCGGTCCTTTCTATGACCCTATCGGTGCTCTCAAAGATGTCGGTCAAAATCATATGCTTCAGATGTTGGCACTCATCACTATGGATGAACCACGTTCGCTCAAGGCCAACGATATTCGCAAAGAAAGAGTAGCTGTTCTCAAAGCCTTGAATAAGATGACACCAAGACAGGTCTCTACAAATGTCTTGCGTGGTCAGTATGAAGGTTACAAAAATGAGGCAGGTGTTTCTCCTACATCAACTACAGAGACATATTTCCGCATCGCTACTTCTATAAACAATCCTCGTTGGAAGGGAGTTCCTTTTTTCTTGGAAAATGGCAAAGCTTTGCAGGAAGCCAAGACCGAGATTGATGTCTATTTCAAAAATGGCAAGAAATGTTCCATCATCACTCCAGAAGGTGAAAGGAAGACTTGTCTGGAAGATCAGAATATTCTGACTTTTCGTATTCAACCTGATGAATGTATCAAGATAAAATTCTTCGTAAAGACACCTGGTTACAATTTTGCTACTGAAGCCAAGACTTTGAAATTCAAATATTCTGATGTTCCTAGTTTCAATGTTATTCGTAATGATTACGAACGTCTTCTCCACGATGCTTTCATTGGTGACCAGACACTCTTTGCTTCCACAGCAGAAATCATGGCTTCATGGGAATTTGTAACGCCTATTTTGGAGAATTGGGGGAAGTTACCGTTGAAGGTTTATGAGAAAGGAGCGAAGGAGGTTATATAAAGTCGCGTCATTCTTGCGTGTGTGTCATTCCCGCGAAGGCGGGAATCCATGGTTACCACAAAGTAAAGTAACTGTTTGTTCGTAATAATCCTGGATTCCCGCCTTCGCGGGAATGACGCAACGTAATAAAACTTTGCATTTTGCACTTTGCACTGTAAACTAAATCCCATGTCCTTATCCATCGGCATCGTAGGTCTCCCAAACGTTGGCAAATCAACGCTTTTCAATGCGCTTACAAAGAAGAGTGTGCCAGCAGAGAATTACCCATTCTGTACAATAGATCCTTCGGTGGGCGTCGTGGCAGTGCCAGATGAACGTCTTTGGAAACTCTCAGCTTTCTCTAAGTCAGCAAAGACTGTACCTGCAGCGGTTGAATTCGTGGATATTGCAGGTCTTGTCAAAGGTGCTTCAGAAGGTGAAGGATTAGGCAATCAATTTTTGTCGCATATCCGTGAGACGGACGCCATCGCACAAGTCGTCAGGATTTTTGAAGATGATAATGTCATTCATGTTGACGGGAAGATTGATCCACTCAAAGATATTGAAGTTATAAATCTGGAATTGGTTTTAGCTGATATTCAGACTGTAACTAAACGCAAAAATACTCTTGGTAAAGAAGTAAAGGCTGGCAAAAAGGAAGCTATTATTGAAATGGGACTTATTGAGAAATTACTTCCAGCTCTGGAAGCGGGGAATTTGGCTTCAACCATCAAACCTGATGAGTACGAAGAACCATTTTTGAAACAACTTTGTTTGATTACAGCAAAGCCTTTCTTGTATGTATTAAATAAAAAAGCGGGTTCAAAGAATTTGGATGAATTAAAAGATGAGAGGTGGAATAGGTTGATGAAGTTTTTGAAAGATAATGATTCTGGTTTTGTTATCGTTGACGCTGGTATTGAACATGAATTAAAAGATTTTGATGATAAAGAGAAAAAAGAGATGCGACAAGCATTGACTGGTAAGGGGAATTCATCCACAGAAGACTTAGCGAAGGAGGATGGTATAGACGCACTCATTACCAATGGTTATAAAATCCTTGGACTTATAACCTATTTCACGACTGGAGAAGATGAGAGTAGGGCTTGGACAATCAAAAAAGGTTGGACTGCGCCTCTAGCTGGTACGGCTATTCATACTGATTTCAAAGATAAGTTTGTTCGTGCTGAGGTTATTGAATGGGATACATTACTCAATGCGGGTTCATACGCTATAGCTAGAGAGAGAGGTTTACTCAGAACTGAAGGGAAGGAGTATGTGGTCAAGGACGGGGATGTTGTGGAGTTTAAGATCTAGACTTTTTCTAAAACGAAAACCGCTGGGCGAACCATACGGTTTTAGGATCTGACTGGCTTCACCAAATGAGTTTGACCCAAGGTGTTGCCATGATGACGATTGCTGCTATACCAAGCAGGACTATCATCACGAGACAAAACTTCGCACCATGTTTGTAGGTAAGTTGCATGTCACACCTCCTTTCTACCTGAAATAGTAGCATTAATATGCTAGATAGTCAAGTTTAGAAGATGGAGGTCTCATAGAGTTTAAGATATAACACCACCATCTTCTAAGGCCAAAGTGAGGAAAAACTAGGCTAAAAACAAATAAATCGAACGTAAGCGCACAGAAAAACTGTGTGCTTTTTGCATATCAGTAACTCGTCTAAAAAGGTCGAAAATTTATTAGCAAAATTAAACGATTATGAAATCTACATCGAAGTTCAAACCAGCCACAAACAGAGACACGATCCACTCAAGCTTTCATGGATACTTGCACATCTCGTATCCCGAGCTTGTGGATAAGTTGGGGATGCCTCATGACCGTACTCAAGAGGGAGAATGGCAGTCCTCTGATGAAAAGACTCGGGTTGAATGGGCTTTCAAGTCGACAAACAAGAAACGCCCAATGGTTCTAACCATATACGACTACAAAGAATATCGTCCGATCCACGAGGTAAACCAGTGGCATGTCGGGATAAAAGGTGACGCTCACTTGGTAGATCTCTTGTTTAAGGAAAAAGGACTCTATCCTCAATCCCTCGATATTCGAAAGAAGTGTAGGTAATCAAAATCATTGTCCCAAAAGGGATCAGCCAAGGTACATGGCAGATGCTAGCAATGAAACAAAAACTAAGAACCACTCGAGTCGTTACTTATCGAAGATATGGCATACCAGCCTTAATACTCGAAGGTAAATGGCTCACAGAAAAATATCGATTGATCATAGGTGATCTAGTCGATATCGATTATCAACCTAAAGAGATTCGATTGAAGAAGAATGTGCCCTTTAGCCGAGAGAGACAAATACAGCTCAAGGAAAAAGAGGAACTCAGAAAGCAACGAATCCAAGAATCATTAAATGACACCATCACAAGAAAAAATGAAAACTTTGTCGAGGGAGGCGGTGAAGTTAGTGAAGGATAAAGCACCAGCAATTGTTGATGAACAAATCCTCGCTCACATGCTCGACGAAGTAGCGGAATTCACCGGAGACATCATGGGAAAGCTGACCAATCTCGATGCCGAAAACGAGAAAGCAATCGTAATGGCACACGGAATTATTCGTGACGGATTGTTCACAGAAATCATGAGTCAGATTAACAAAACGATGTTAGCAGAGGCTGACAAAAGAATTACTAAGTTATTTAAAAAATAAAAGACCCCCGACGAGGGAGTCCTTATGACAGATACATAGTATCAAGAAACCCTTCGTCGAGTCAAGCAAAAATTATGCAAACACAAGAACGAAGTCACGTTCCGATCGCAACAAAAGAAGAAAACTTCTTCACGGCCATCGGAAACACAAAGCCCTACTTCAAGGCGGCATTTGAAGGAGAGCCAGGTACAGGTAAAAGTTGGTCTGCCGCATTAGTAGCAATCGGTCTTCACAAGAAGATCGGAAGTAAGAAACCAGTAGTGCTCATTGATACCGAGAAAGCTGCAAAATTTCTTGTGCCTCTTTTTGAGGAACATGGGATTACTGCAATGGTCAGAGAGACACATTCACTAGCTGATTTGGTAACAGCAATGAAGCTCTGCACGGAAGGTTATTCCGATGTGATGGTAATCGACAGTATCACTCACATCTGGATGGATTTCCAAGAGGCGTACAAGCGCAAGCTCAACCGCCAAACATTTCAGATCCAGGACTGGATGGCAATCAAGTCCGACTGGAATAGAAACTTCTCGATCCCAATGGTCCAGTCGCCGATCCACATCATCGCCACAGGGCGCGTGTCGGACCGAATGGAGCAGGAAGTAGATGAGGATGGTCGCAAAGAATTTACTAAGACAGGAGTAAAGATGCAAGCGGAAAAGAATGCAGCATACGAATTCGATGTCTTGGTACTTATGGAACGACACGAACTCATTCAAAGCAAAAAGCGTGAGGTTTGGCGACAAGCAACGGTCCTCAAAGGGCGAGGAAATCTCCTTGATGGAAAGGTCTTCAAAAACCCAACCTACGAGGACTTCGCACCAGCAATCGAGGCAGTCATCAAAAACCCCGTAATAGCCCGTTTTAGCCCCACGGAGAGGGATGCCGGAGAGCTGATCCGAACCGAGGAAGACAAGCGTAAATGGGTCCTTGAGAGAAAACGATGGCTTGAGGAGATAGAGGGATATCTAGTATCAGTCTGGCCAAGTAGTGGTGCTCAGGAAAAGAAAAACAAAACTGATGCACTTGAGTATGCCTTCCAGACAAGAAGCTGGTCAGCGATTGAAGCAATGCGACCAGATGTTCTAGAAGATGGATATGCAAGGGTTCAGGAATTTGTTCAAAAGAAGATTGCCGAAACAAAAAACGAACTTCCGCCTGAACTAACGCCTGACCAGAAGTTTGATAAGGAGCTCAGAGATTCAAAGGTCGAGAAGCCAAAGAAATCAACAGCAAAGGCTGGAGAAAAGAGTGGCAAGTAAAAACTAAGTAGCTTGGCCACTGACTCAGCCCTGATCGCAGTGGTATGAGGGCTGAGATCGGGGGCTAAGCCCTCAATAACCAGAGAAGAAACATCGAGCAATCGATGCTTCTCTCTCTTCAAAAAACTATGGACGACCAAAAACAAAATTTAATACCAAACAGTTCGCAGATTCCAAATATTATTTTGGATCTCGTTCTTCCTCGAATCTCTGAGGCGGAAGCTCGATGTTTACTTTACATATGCAGGCGCACTTTCGGATTCCATAAAGACGAAGACAATATAAGTTTTTCTCAGTTTGAAAATGGTATCAAGACTAGCCAAGGTAAACGCCTAGATTTTGGTACTGGATTATCTAGACCCTCAGTAAACTCCGCTCTTCAAAATCTTATCAAGGTTGGAGTTATTTCTGTACAGCAACGGTCCAAAGGAAATCGCTACAAATTAAACCTGCATATGGATGTGGATAAAGTAGTAAACGAAATTAACCAGTTAAGAGAGTTAACCAAAAGTGGTAAACGCTCTTTACCAAAACTGGTTAAAAGATTTAACACACAAAACCTAGAGAAAAAAGAGAAACCTAGTATTAGGCATCCTGTGGATAACTTCAAGGAACGCATAGGGGAAATCACAAGACACATGAGCATTAATAAAAATAACTATTAAAAAAATGAAGAAAACAATTCAATTCACTATAAAAGGGAATCCAGAAGATATTTATGGTAATCCGGTCCCTTACGTTCGTGTAGTTGGTAGAGCTTTGTGGCTTCCAGGAGCAAAGAAATACCACGCATGGAAAAGTTATGTCCGTAGATGTTTCTATAAAGACTACCCAGAATTTGTAATGTGCGATGGTAAACAAATTCTCCTAGACGATCAACCACTAACAACTACTGCATCAGAAAAAGCACGAATGGATATAAAGATTTACTGGATGAATGGACTGCACGCCGACCCTGACAATGTCTTCAAGGGTATCGCTGACGCTCTATTCAAAAACGATAAATTTCTAGATGGTAGTTTCGAGTCTGATTATGCGCCAGATTCAAAAGGTCGAGTAGAAATAAGTATCAACATTAATGCCTGATGAAGTATCTAAGCTTATTCTCCGGCATTGGCGGATTCGAGCTCGGAATACACAACGCATATGTGGAAACAGCTAACGGAAAGAAGAACAGAAGAAGCCAAGCGCTTGAGAAGACTGGGTGTGGTAAAGGATACAAGAAATCTCAAAGCATTGGTCCCGAGAGAGGACGATCTGGCAAACACGATCACCGCAGCAGCTCACGACAAGAACCGCTTACTTGTGCGGGTTACTCGGAAATCGACAAGTACGCAGTCGAAATCTACCAGAGGCATTTCCCAGAACATAAAAATTATGACGACATCACAAAAATCAAACCAAATAAGCTACCCGACTTCGATCTACTGGTCGGAGGATTTCCGTGCCAAGCTTTCTCAATTGCTGGAAAAAGGAAGGGCTTTAAAGATACACGAGGAACGCTGTTTTTTGACATTGCACGCATTCTCCGAAGTAAAAAGCCAAGACTATTCCTTCTGGAAAACGTCAAAGGACTGCTATCTCATGACAATGGCAGTACTTTCAAGATCATCATCGCCACGCTTACTAAACTGGGGTACGACGTTCAGTGGCAGGTGCTTAACTCTAAGAATTTCGGAGTCCCTCAGAATCGGGAGCGCGTGTTCATTGTTGGACATCTTAGAGGCACGACCCGACCGAAAGTATTTCCTTTCACCGAAAACAACAGCGAGGATATTGTCCTACCAACCATCACGACACGTGTTACCGCAGACTCGAACGGAACTTATGTTGGTAAAAGATCGCCACGTCAAATCATAGGCGGTAGCCAGGGAAACCGAGTCTACGATCCGAAAGGAATTTCAACCACGATCGCAAGCCAGGCAGGAGGACTCGGGGCAAAGACAGGCTTGTACGCAGTGGGCGGACTGCAAGCCCACCAGAAACCACGAAAAGATGGCATTTCTCCGACAGTCACACAGGCGGCAGGAATGGGCGGAGGTCAGACACCGATAGTCTGGTCCAAGAAGATAAAGATCCGCAGACTCACACCAACGGAATGTGAACGCCTCCAAGGATTTCCTGACGGATGGACTGAGGGAATAAGCGACACGCAAAGGTACAAGTGTCTCGGCAATGCTGTGACCGTTAATACGGTCCAAGCGATTGTCCAAAAACTCCTATGAAAGCAAAACATCGATGCTACAAACTATCTCCCCAAAAGTTAAAAGAGATCCGTAAATCTTTTGAAGATTATGGGTGGAAAATTAAATGGATATCGGTGTTCTATCGGATATACCACAGTACGATTCACTACCACGTCAGATCGAAAGGATGGGTGAGAAAAGTAAAAGTTAAAACTGTTCTGCCTGACAAAGTTGCAAAGGTTTACAGCAAGGCAAAGAAGACAAAGTATCTCCATATTACTTACAGAGATACAAAACAAACAAAGAAAAAGTTGGTCGAGGGTTCGTACGAGTACATTCGCAACTTAGCAGAGCAACAACGTCACAAAAATTGTCAGCATATTCGATGGATAAAAAGATGTAGCTTTTGCGGAAAGATCCTTGAATCAGATTCGATTAATCATCAACAAATTTAATAAACATGACTAAAGATAAAAATAAAATAAAAAAACAAGAACCGAATCCATTGAGCTTGTCGGCTCGGTTTCTTTCAGCACGTCCCGACTTTGTCGGAGCGTGGATCATTGGAGCTCATAGCCTGCTTCCTATTTTCAAATCCGAACATAAAGAAGCTATCACTGCATACCTTGAAACGGTCCAGGGCGAATTCTTCGCAGCCCTCCGGCATCACTGGGAAAAAAGGAATGTTGATCAGCGCATGACCTACACATTCGGCACAATATGCAGAAATCGAAAAGGCGATGAGAGGCTTGTCATCGGAATACTCGCACAAAAGAGTGGCAAGCCTGCATACGAATACATCGACGACAACGGAAAAGGCGGAGCATGCAATGAGTCGAGCATGATCAGTTGGATGGAAAAAATATAAATATATGCAAATCACTGACATAAAACCATACAAAAATAATGCCAAAGAGCATCCTGTCGAACAGCTCACCAAGCTCGCCGCAATCGTGAAGGAGGTAGGCTGGAGACAGCCTGTAATTGTGAATCAGCAAGGTGTGATCGTTGTAGGTCACGGAAGATTTGCGACATGGGAAAAATACAAAGACGAGCTGAAGCCGATATGGATCATGGACGACATCGGAAAAAATGTGTTTGGCGGTCCCGAGACAGCTCCTCTCACTGAAGCACAAGAGACTGCCTACAGATTAGCGGACAACAAGCTCAATGAGAGCGACTGGATCATGGGACTAGTCATCACTGACCTAAAGTTACTGCAAATTGCAGGCTTCGACATAACAATCACCGGCTTCACCAAAGACCTGCTTGTTGAAGACGATGAGAAAGATGATGTCGTGCCTGAAACTCCTGTAGAGCCTAAGAGCAAGATAGGCGACGTGTATCAGCTCGGTCCGCACACGATCGCATGCGGAGACTCAACCGAGGAAGAATCATGGAAGAAAATAATGCAGGGCAGAAAAGCTGATTGCGTTTTTACTGATCCGCCATACAACGTCAATTATTCGGGGCGTGGCGAGAATACCAGCCAGAAAATTCTCAACGACAATATGGCAGATGTGGCATTCGATACATTCCTCGAAGCCGTGTTCGCTCGGATAGCCGAGTCTGCAAAAGGCGGAGCCGGATGGTACGTCTTCCACTCAACCTCAACGCAGGCGCAGTTTGAATCAGCTCTGAAGAAGCAGGGAATGTCGGTCCATAACCAACTCATATGGAATAAGCCAACGGCATCTATGGGCTGGGGAGATTACCGATGGAAGCATGAGCCGTTCTTCTACGTTTCAAAGGAAGGAGTGAAAGCTGTCTTCTACGGGGATCGAAGAAATCATACGGTCCTGAACTTTCATGACAGCGATCAGAAGATTCTCAACTGGGCGAAGCGACAGCGTAAGCTCGAGACAGAGGGAAAGCTCACGATATGGACGATGAAGCGTGATCGAGTGAGCGAATACAAGCATCCGACTCAAAAGCCAGTGGAACTCATCACTTATGCACTATTCAATAGCTCAAAGGTCGATGACCTGATTGCCGATCCGTTTCTTGGAAGCGGAAGTACTCTCATTGCCTGCCACAAAACGAGCCGAGCGTGTGCAGGCATTGAGCTTGATCCGAAGTTTGTGGATGTAGTGGTTCAGCGATGGGTCGACTACACCGGAATCGAATCGATCATTAAAAACGGTCAGCCGGAAAACTGGCTAAAAACGACACATGAATAATCAAGAAAATAATAACGATAAACCGCTCCTGATACCGCCTGTAACAGGGCAAGAACAGGTGAAGCAGGACATCAAGTCCGATGTCGTTCCACCTGATACATCAGGAAAAGATCAGGTAAGGGATGATTCTGGTCGCTTCAAGCCAGGCTTTTCAGGAAATCCCACAGGTCGCCCGTCAGGAATAAAACAGCTCACGCACAGGGTACGAGAAAGGCTTCTCGCCCTTGAAGCAAAAGATGAGTTTGGCAATCCACTACCGCTTGAAGAAGCTCTTGCGCAGAAGATTGTAAAACTGGCGATTGAAGGCGATCCGAAAATGATTCAGCTCGTATGGGCATATCTCGATGGAAGACCACCACAGCACATTGATCTAACAAGCAAGGGCGAGAGACTTGCCGGCACAATGCTCGTCACCGATGAAGACGATCTTCGTATAGAAGAATTGTTCGGATTCAGAAAATTACTGCCGTCAAAAACAACATCACAAGAAAATGGAAACGATAAACGACCAACTACTGGAAGTAGCATCTCCGATCAACCAACAGGGAATCCAATTCCTCAAGGGGAGCAACATAGCGGCGCGTACGAAGGCACTGCGTAGGCACTTCGGCTACTTTGTCACTTATTATCTCCAGCATTATATCTGGAGCGAGTTTGCGTCGTTCCATTACGACATGATGAGGGATGTGCATGACCTCCTTGATTTCAAAGTGAGAGAAGTCGCATGGTTTATGTTCGGCGAAAGTGCAAAGACGAGTTTTGCTAAGGCGCTTATTCTTTACATGATCGCCTATGAGATAGAGCCGTACATAAACGTCGATGCTTTTGATAGCACCAACTCCGAACGTATCCTTTTTGACGTTGTCTGGGAGCTTCAAACCAACAGTCGCTTCATCAATGATTTTGGTGAGCTGTACAACGTGAAGCGTTCAAAGGATCAGATAACTCAAAAGCGCGTAAAAGATTTCGTCACCAATCCCAAGAAAGATGAATACGGAAGGATCATAAAAGCAGGCATCCGTGTTGAAGCACACAGCACACAAGAAAGCGTGCGAGGTCGAGTGCATGGAGCGATGCGCCCAGGCTTCGTCTTGCTCGATGATTTTGAAACAAAGAAGACACTAAGAAGCGAAGCGGCAACAAGTCAGGTACGCATGCACATCCAAGAATTCAAGCGAGGTCTCGACTCAAAACGTCGCAGGGTTATGTATCTTGGAAATATCCTGAGCGAATACGGAAATGTACAAAGTACGATAGAGCGTGCCAAGCATGATCCTGAACTCAAGGTTCGCATCGTCCCGATTTGCCAAGGAACGCTCATGTCCGGATTGCATACACCATCGTGGCCGCAAAGATGGGTGATGACCGATGCCGAAGCGGAAGCTACAAACAAAACAAGCATTGATGCGAAAAGAAGATCTATGTGGACACCAGAAGAAGGCGACATGGACTTCCAAGCGGAAATGCTTTGTCAGCCGATAGATGAAATGAAAGCCCTCTTTAAGCGAGAGTGGTTTATGCCGATCTCATGGGAAGCTCTACTTGAAAAGAAACTTGCGGCATACGTCACGATCGACACACCGAGCAGAAAAGAAGATGGCGTAGTAACCGCAGGCGGAGACTTTGTCGGCTTCTGCATCAATTGGATCGACCGAGAGGGAAAGTGGCATCTGAAAGCTTGGAGAGAGAAACTCGGTCCCACTGGAATCATTGAGAAAATGTTCGGCATTTATAATTTTCTTATACAATCAGGCACGCCTCCTTTGAAGATGGGATGGGAAGATACTGCATTCACTCGTGGGCTTGAGCCGATGCTTCGACACGAACAGAGAGTGCGGCAAACTTTCCTACCTTTGACGTGGCTCAAGCATGAGGGTCGATCAAAACAAGATCGCATTCGCACCGGACTCTTGTACCGCTACGAGACCAGGAGCGTGTATCACCTGCAAGGCGAATGCAAAGACCTTGAAAACGAGCTCGTGCGTTTTCCCGATGCCGATCATGACGACATAAGCGATGCGACAGCGTATCAAAGCGATATCGCACGACCTGCCGGAACGGAAAAGCCCCGAGATGCCCGACCTGAACGCTTGATCGACACTCCATATGGAAAAGTGAAACCTGCATATGAAGACGAACTGGTGGATGAAGGTCCGCAATATCCAGACATCGGCATTTGATTGCACACACTTTTTCACATTTTTTTGTATCTACACTTAAATAATCATGTCGTTAGCGCACTATAAAACCCGAGACACACTCGCATCACAATCCCTCAAGGAGATTGATTATTCATATCGCTATAAGAAAGCACGAATGTCTTCGTGGAATAAAAACGAAGACATGATGAATCCCGATCGTGCCAATCCGAGTGTGACTTCTCCATATGGCGGTAGTACTTATCAGCAGGCAGGCGATACGAGAGCCCAAGTTCCACTTTTCAAGATGCATGGCTTTGTGCATACGATCCTCTCAAAAATAGACAGCCCTCTCACATTTAAATACGTCAAAGGTGAATCTGGAGACATGAAGAAGGCAGATTTGATGAATGCGATCAGAGACAAGGACTCAAAAGTCGGACGTTGGAATTTCAAAGACCTGATGGGAAAGCGCGATGCGGCGATTTATGGTCGCACCATTTATTTATATCTCACCAGAAACGACAAAGGAATTTATAAAAGCCTTTTGAATTTGATAGATCCGAAAGACTTTCTCATTGATCCTGATGTTGGCGGTTTATGTACTGAAGAAGAAGATGGAAGCGGAGTCGAGAAAGCTTCATACCTTGGATGGTGGAATACGAAACTCACACGAGCTCAGCTCACACAAGGTGTCAAAGATGGAATCTACTACAAGAAAGTCGTGGAGGGTTTGCTTGATGGTGGAGGCAATAACACAGCAAAGACTCAACAGGATCTTGATAAAGACAATCGAAAGATCAATGGAGCTCCCCGAGAGCGTTTCAAAAACGAGAATCAATTTGTTTTTTACACATGGATAACGACAGACGAGAATGATGACCGTTATTATTTGGTACTAACTCCATCCGGCGAATGCATTCGATGTGAGCCTTGGAAAGATATCCGAAAGAGCGAGAAGTATCCGATATGGACATGGGCGGCATTCCCAGATCCTCGTGAATTTTGGACACCATCTTACTGCGATTATGCCCGAGGTATATTCATGGCGCAGGAAAAGAGCATCAACCAGTCGCTCGACAACTCCGAACAGATCAACCGACCTCAGACTGCCGTGAACGTTGATTATGTTCGCAACCTTGCACAGGTACGCTATCGAAAAGACGGCTACATTGAAATCGAAGGCAATATCGACGTAAACAAGGTGCTTCAGACACGACAGACTCCTCCGATACAAGGTCCGTTCTCGGTGTATGACAAGCTCGAGACAATCGTGGAATCTGAAAGCGGAGTTACTTCAAGTGTCAAAGGTACGAGCGATGAAGATACGCTTGGAATTTACGAGGGAAATCTTGAGCAAGCAGGTGATCGTTTCGGACTTTTGAATAAAAGCTATGCAGAGGGTTACTATCGCTTCGCTGTTTTGCACAAAGAGGGTGTGATGCAGGATTTGAAAAAGAAAATGGCTGTCAAGATCGTAGGCTCAATGGGTCTTGAGATAGAAATGGTGAGTGCAAGAGATTTGAAACCATTTCAAGACGACTATGACATCCTCGTTGAATCAAGCATCGCTGAAGCCCAGAGCAATCTTGCTGACAGCAAAAACAAGCTCACATTTCTCGGCGCTTACAAAGGTGATCAGAATATAAATCAAAAAGTCTTATTCAAAACTCAAGCGGTCATCGCAGGAATCGAAGACGATACAGTGAACAGTCTGCTTGATTTGAGCGACTACTCTTATTCCGAGGTTATTTCAAAAGCTGAAGAAGTGTTCCAACTTCTCATTGCAGGTCGCAAAGTTCCTTTCTACAAAGATGCCAACACAGCGTATCTCCAAAGACTCATCGATAAGTCTGACAAGTTTGATCACGAACTCTCTTCCGAACAGCATAACGCAGTCTTTGCATACATCGACCAGATCGTTCCGATTGTGGAGCGAAATGCTGCACGTTCGGTGATGTCGCAAGTTTCCAAAGAAGGCTTGATCAGTGGTACAGGGCGCGGAATGGTCGATGGAGCCGCACTCGATAACCCTGATCTTGCAGCAAATGGAAAAGTCGCGCTTGGCGATCCTGCCACTCGGACGGCAGAAACGGCTGCGCTTACAACGTAGCAATTATTATTTAATTTAATCAATAAAATTATGTCAGAATCAAACAATGTAAAGTTCGTCGAAGCTAACGGCAAGTGGCTATGGAAGCGTTACGACGAACAAGGATCGGTTATTTTTAGAAGCCCAGAATTCGACACAGAGCGACAGGCTCGTGAAGATTACAATATTAATGGCGGACAGCCACAAGCTCCTGCACCTGATGTCGAATCTCAAGAATCTGTTCCGACAGGAACGGAGACAACTGCTCCCGTAGCTCCAACAGCTCCGGAGTCTGCTGATGCAGGAAACACCTCTCCTGAAGGTGGACTAGATGCGGGGTCGGCATCAAGTCCTGATGGTATAGGAACGAATTAATATCTCGTTGTCATACCATGCCAGCATTTACTTATAAAATCGAGAGGAAAGCTAAGGATAAAGGCGACTATCGAATCACAAAACATGGGCAAGTTGCTGAATTTTCTCTGCGAGAAATGGCTCGCAATATTGACCAGATCAAAAAGCAGGCGAGGGAAATGGAAGCGAACGCAAAGCTTCAGAATGCCCTGGCAGAAAATATTCGTCGCGCAAATCCCGAGCTTGTCGCATACATCAAGAAGCTATCGCCAAAAAAGCGATTCGCTCTCACCATGCTTGCGATGCAGGAAAACAAAGCTAAGCAATTCAAGGATCAGGAATTGCAGGCGAAAAGTATTCTCCGAACGCTTGAAAAGGAAAATACGCTGGTCCGTAAACAATTAAAACTATGAGTGAACAACCAGACACACAAGCAGATCTCACTGGTCCGCACGACGCGGCACAGGAATTAGATCAAGAAAAACAACAGGCAGAGGAAGCCGAAGTTGAAGAACTCAATAAAGCCATTGATGTATCGCAAGATTTAATCTCATGGTCTAGAACTCCTGCCGGCAAAGACACCATTGATCGTCTTCAGAATGAATCTCGTAAGGCAATGAATGAACTCTTTGCGGTTCTTCACGATAGCCCCGAGCTTGGCAAGTTGATATCGGTCATTGCTCGCTTTGAAGCCTCTGTGCAAATGCTCAGACGTTTTATAGGGGCGGATGAAGACTTGGATATCTTGCTCAACGAGCTTGCACGAAAGCGGCCTAGTGCCTCGGCGGATTTGGCAAAATAAAGAAAAGATAAAGAAAAAGTAAAGGAATTATCAAGAAAAAATCATCGGTTAACCGGTGATTTTTCTTTAATTGATTGCACACACTTTTTCACATTTTTAGTGCTACACACTTATAAGCATAGAGGGGCCAACCTCTTATTAATAAAAAGGTAACGGCGCTAATGCTCTGCGTTTCAATCGAGCATCAATGGGGCGAAAACCATTGCATAAAAACGTAAACAATTATGAACAAACAAAATCATACGGAAGCCGCACCCGCTGACGACAAGTCAGGAAAAGCCGCAGGGGAATCTCAGCCAATCGATAAGAACGGCAAGAAAGATTCAGACAACCCTACAAATGGTCAATCGATTGCACAGATTGCAGAGGGAGAAGGGTCAAAGCCAGGCGATTCGAAACCACGAAGGAATCGGGCAGAGATCGAGAAAGATGAACTCCTTGACGATCTCAAGAAGGAGAATCGTGAGATGAAAAAAATGATCCGAGATGAGGTCATTCCTACCATCAAAGATTTGCAGGAGCAGATCAAGAAGGGAGGTTCGCGCGGAGCTGACGCTAAAGACGAAATCGAAGCGCTCATCGAAGGAAGTGCAGATCCCGAGTTTACTCGAAAGCTTGCGAATGCACTCCTCTCAAAGTCCAAGAAGCAATTCGAGGACGAGTACCTTTCAGACATCAAAGACATTAAGTCCAAGACTGAAGCCCAGTCAAAGGAGATCAATGCCGCTCAGATTGCAGGAGCAATCTCGAAAGAGTTTGACCGAGTAATTGCCGAAAACCCAGAGCTAGGAAAGATCGCCAAAAAAGAAGCCGTCAGGAAGTACATCATGTCGAGCGAGGAAAACCTCAAACGCACGATGGAAGACATCCTCGAGGAACTCTATGGCGATGCAGAAAAGCCTGAACCAGGAATGGAAGGCTACAGCTCGCAGGGAGGTAATCATCCAAAGGAACCGGATTACACCAAACCTACGGATGAGGATCACAAGCGCATTGCTGAATCCCGAGAAAAGGGCGGTAAGGAATTTGATAAGTATCAGGAGAGCCTGATCGATCGCCTTACCCAGCGTTCACGTCACAAGAATAAGTAGTTGATATCTGAGAGGGTAAATTTATTCACTTAATTTTATTCCTCTTATGTTAGCAGTATTTAAAGAACAGTTCGACAACGCCTATCAGGCTGTGTTCGACAAGGTACTCGTTGCGATGGAGATCGCAAACACGCGCCTTGAAAAAAAGCTCGACTACGGTGCGAGCGTAAAGCGTGTGAAGTATTCTCTTGCGCCAATTCGTGTTCGTAACATCACGATTGGAGTAAACCGAACCATTGACCAGCTCAATGACTCCGGCGAAACCTTACTCGTGAACAAGAACAAGGGTGCAGACTTCCGTGTCTCGAAGAAGGAAATGATTCAGGCTGGTCCCTTGAATCCTGCCGAGACAATCGGTGCAGAAGTTGCTAAGAAGCTCTCTCGATACATTGATGCCGATGTGTTCGCTCAGGTTAAGAATGCTCAGCAAGCATTCGATACCGGCGACCTCACCACAATGACATCGAACGGAACTCCGATCGTTCTCTCCACTACAAACATTCCTCAGCTTTTGGCTCAGGGTCGTGCGAAGTTGCGCCGAGCGAATCAGGATCTCACCAATCTTGCTCTTGTTATCGACAGTTATGGCGGATCGGTGATTGAGCAGTACGTCATGTCGAAAAACATTGATCTCGCTGCTGCCGCATTCAAAAACGGATATGCGGGTCCCGTGGGCGGTGCGGAGCTTTATCTCTCCGAGAACCTTCTCGCTGAAGCGATCATCACGATGGCAGCAAATCCATCAGCTGGCGAGACATTCTCGATCAACGGCTTCGTGTACACATTCGTGGCCGCAATTGGTGCTACGCCAGGTAACGTGCTTATCGAAGCAGGCGTTGATGCCACTCGAGACAACCTGATCGATGCGATTCACCAAACTACTGGCACAGCCGGTACGAAGTACGTCGCATGGACTGACGTTGATCCTGGTTATGACCAGTCAAACTGGGTAGATCTTCAGCTTGCTGCTGTCGACAACGATACGACTGATCAGATCACTATTACTGGAACTGGTTCAGGTCGCCTTGTATTTGGTGGAAACGCTACCTACACGCTGACCAAGAACCTCATCCACTCTTACTACGGTAAGAAGGGTGCGATAGACGTGGTTATTCAAGACACTGCCGAAGTCGAAATGGTCGACGATCCGTATCAGCGAGCAAAGATCATTCGATCCGATGCTATCTACGGAATCTTCACCTTTGCCGACGGTAAGCCTCAATATCTAGACGTTCAAGTTCAGTCTTAAGGATTCCGCTGACCTCAGCTCACGCTGGGGCTCAGTGGCAGAAGTAGAACTGCTAATGGACTACTTCTGCCACTGGGAAGCATAAAAAATATGGCAACACCACTTACAGGACAACAAATCATAGAACGCTTCGAGCTTTATACAGACGACACAACTGATCTGTCGAGCGATGAGGAGCTTATTCTTGCGAATGACAAACTGCGTCTCATTTACATGGAACAGCCGTGGGAATTTCTACGAAGAAAAAAGACTGGTGTAGTTGAAAGTGATGGAAAGATTACTGTACCAGCTGACTTTGACGAGTTGATGGAAAACTACAGCGAAGATCAGAATGAACCTATTCTCAAAGTCATTTTTATAGGAAGCCAGAGAAGCCCTTATTACTTTGTGCCAATGGGACAGAGAAATGCCAATCAATTCTGCAATGTTTGTTGGATAGATCCATCGGATGGAAAAATAAACTTTGCACAAAGCCCAGGTGCAGGAGCTTCGTATGAATTTGATTACAAAACCAGTCCTGATGACATTGCAGTCGGCACGTCTCCCAAGTTGCCACCTGAATATCATCCAATGATTGTCTTTTCGATGCTTATTGATGAGGAAATTATAAAGAAGTCTGAAAAGGCTCGCAGCAATATGCAGGACAATGCGGTCCAGTACCAGCGTTACATGAAGAATATGAAGCTCCGAGATGCCAGATTTAAACTCGTCTAATTTATGGCAGATCATGAAATCAAAAAATTTGCATCGGGAGTACATAATCGTGAAGATAACGAGGATACTCCAAAAGATAGTGCTAGAGACTCCCTCAATTGGGTGACCATTGATGGGAAGCTTGAACTCGCCAGAGGGAAGGTGACAGTCGGAAGCGAGGGTGCAGCAGGTTCATGTCCTGCAATTCATGTCGGATACAAAGCAAATGGTACAGGCATTCTTTGGAGAAAAGTAGCGACAGCCATTCAGTATCTGAATGGCACTACTTGGATAGATGTCGTCACTGGTCTCAATCCAAACGATATCTACATTTTTACAAACTACAGCTCACTGACCGGGGCATGGACATTTGCAGGCGGTCCTGGAGGATTATTTAAATTTGCTAACGCAAATCCCAGCAACTTTATTCAGCTTTATACTACGACTGACTTTTTCTGCGGTTTTCCTCTGATTGACAAGGCTCGCATGTATCTCTGGGGCATTGCAAAAGATGCGACAGCACTTTATCGAAGTTATGTTGACGTACAGCGCGACGGCACAAGCTTTACACAAATATCAAACGAGAATGTCGGAAGTGGAAACGGATCACAGACAATATTCACTGGCACTCTTCTATTTAAGTCAGGTCAGCCGAAGCGAAACTGCGGACTCGTAACTATCAAGTGTACTGACGGTGGAGGTGAAATATTTACTGATGATAAAAATGGAAACCTTAAGGGAACTGCTGGAGGCGTAGGAACTATAAATTACATTACAGGTGCATGGAGCGTCACTTTCGTAACCATACCTTCAGCCTCAGCGAATAATATCAAGGCAGACTATGTCTGGGAAAATAGTACAAGCAAAGGGGTTGCAGATTTTACTTACAGCGCATCTCGTCTTGCGGGTGAAGGTGACGTAATCCGTCAGGATGAAGGTGGTGATGCAATCCAACAGCTCGTGATTGGTATCGATGGAAACTACTACTCACTAAAAAAGCAAAGTGCGTATCAGCACAAATACACTGACGATGATAAGACATTTAACAACCAGGTGGTCCGAAGAAATATTGGTGTTCTTACACGAAAAAGCTCAGTCACAACTGGCCGAGGTGTCGTTTTTATAAATACCGCAAACCCAGATCGCCCTCAACTCACGGTTCTCGAAAAGAATCCTCTCGGCGATGACATTCTTGCGACTGAACTCATTCCACATTTTGCATGGGAGAAATTTGATTATTCGGATGCGGTGATGGAAACCTACGGACAATTTATTGTCCTCTCTTGTCGCGCCCAATCAAGCATTGTAAACGATCGCACTCTCGTTATCGACATAGTAAAAAATACTGTGGACATCTCAAACTACGGAATGAAAGCACTCATCAAGGATTCTGGTGTCCTCTATGGCGGAAGTCCCCACACTCAAACTGTCTATAAAATCCTGAATGGCTTCGATGATGATAGTTATGTAATCCAAAATAACTGGGATAGCAAATATGAGACTTATGGTGTTCGACGACTCAAAAAATACCGTCGCTTGCGTTATCGAGGCGAAATAGATCCTGCTCAGTATGTAGAAGTATATGCCGACTTTGATGGCGCCGGATACGCTCTTGTTGGAACGATTCGAGGCGATGGAACGTACGTTAACCGATCAAGCCCATCAAGTGTGGGAACGACGATGATCGGTGAAGCGGCTATCGGTGGCGATGGTGCAGCTCAGGTATACCCATATGAGCTTCAGATAAAAGCAATGAAAATACCCAAATTTAGACGAAGAAGTATTCGATTTGTAGCTAAAGGTATCGGGTACGTGAGCATTATGGAATCGATAGATTGGGACATCCTGACCTATGAAGACAAACTACCAAAAGTCTATAGACAAAAGGAACATGTGAGCCTAGATGGCAAAGATGTGGATCAATGATTGCACACACTTTTTCACATTTTTTAGAGTAAATAATTAAACCATGTCGAGCAAACTCACAAAAGTAATCGCAAACTTCGAAACATCACTTGCTACAAAGCTTGCAAGCGGTGCTACTTCAGGAGCTCTAACTAGCATCACAGATAAGAACGGCGTAAACCTGCCAGTAGGCAGATATTGCATGATTATCGACCGAGGAACTGGTGATGAAGAGCATCTCTTGTTTGACCTCTCAGGTACAACTATGACTAGTATTTTCAGTGTTTCGAGACAAGGTGTCCAAACCGCCGGAGTCCAAAACTTAAACGGGCATAGAGCTGGATCAAAATGCTATCTGACAGATTTCGTGAACCTCAAAATCATTGTTGATATCCTAAATGGTGATGATACTCTCGATTCCACAAAGCCAATTAAATACGATGCAGACCCTGCTTTTAATGATTCAAAACAAGTCGTTTCGAAAGGATATGTAGACACTAATCTTGCAGGAAAAGCATCGACAAACGGCAATAATACTTTTTCAGGCAACAATAATTTTATCAATTCACCAAATGTTCCAAATGCGGTGAGTGCATCACAGCCCGTAACACTTTCTCAGCTCATGGCTGCAGCTCTTTCTGGTATTCAAGCGGGACTTGAGTATGTCGATGTTGCGATAAATGCAGATGGCAGCGTGAGGTCTCTTCACGACAACGTGAACGGAAAGACCTTCGTGTTCGAGTATGACGACAATCAACTACTTCGAAGCATCTATGACGGAGTGAAGAAATGGTCAATTAGAGATGTCGAGGGAAGGATCACAAGCATTATCCATTAATTAAATTTTTTACCATGATTAATTTACAAGTAGATCGAAGAATAGATAAAACAACAACCGTAAAGGGCCAACAGATTTCTCCGCTTCCAAGATATGTGGAGTGGAATAAACCCGGACTCTTTCTGTGGCCAGCAATTAAAGCACAAGGGAAGTTGACACTTCAAAATCAGCCGACAGCCGGCGAAACCATAACGATAGGTACAAAGACCTACTCCTTTGTTGCAAGTCTTGTCACCAACACGGACGGCCAGATCGTAATCGGTGGAAATGTTGCAGCAACTCGTGCCAATGTTATGGCAGCAATAAATCTCTCAGGTCTTCCAGGAAGCCAATATGCATCAGCAACCTCTCTCAATGGGGATGTGGAGGCGACTGCTATTATTGGTAATGACGTTATTGTCACCGCAAAAGTCGGTGGTACTTCTGGCAATTCAATCACCTCAACTTCGACCCTTGTATCTCCGAATGCCTTTGATGCGGCGACACTCGGAACCTATCGAGCAGGTGCTGTAGCAAGTGACGCTGATTCAGTAATCATGCCAGCTTATCGAGGCGCGTTCAATACTTCTACTGGACAGCAGTACGCCAACCGAGAATTATGTTATATCGGCCGAAGCTCGTGGGACGGAGATGAGGATCGGGCGTTCGGTATCCAGCAAGACATCGTTCGAGAATTTCCTGATGGAGATTATTGGATTAGTGCAGGTGCTACAAGAAAAATGTGGTCTCCAAATTTTCTTGAACGTCGTATTAGGACTGTCAAAACTATCTCGGTGTACACAAAACTTCGTGATATTGAAAGTCAAATATTGTCGTCTCCATTTGCAAAAAGCACTGGTAATGCCGTATTCAAAACTCTTGAACTTGATTCATCTCGCTTCATTGCTTTTTATCGTCAGCAGGCAGGTACAACTGGAATCTATGCGGTGGTGGGAAATACAAATGTGAATGGGACGATTACTTGGGGTGCGCCACTTCTCATGTACACAGTCGACTGGTACAACGATAACTTCGATGCAGTAGTTATAAACACTGACAAAGTTTTGATGGCGCTTCCAAATGGTGCGTCAAATTATATTCACACAGCAGTTCTGACAATTTCTGGAACCGGTATAGCTCTTAATACGCCGGTCCAGATTGTAGCTATTGCTCCAAGTTATAAACAGCTCGTAAAAGTAGGGACCGACAAAGCCATCATTGCCTTTGAGACTGGTGGAGCGATTAACCTTTACTGTATTTCAGTATCGGGAACGGTCCCGTCTTACGGATCACTTGCAAGCATTGCTTCCACATCAAAACCTCAACTTGCGCCAAACGGAACGGATAAGTGTCAGATTGCCTACATCGGCTCAGGTGGATGGTACTCGGCTGTGGTGACGACTTCAGGAAGTACAATTACGGTACAAGCAGGTGTGCAGATTAGTTTCGACACAAATTATTCGTATCGATATCAATTCCTGCATCAACTCACAACAGACACATTCGTATTCTTTGCTCATTGGGGTACGGTGCAGTTTCAAGGACGTGATCGTCAGAAGTTCGGTCTTCTCAGCATATCGGGAACGAACACGACTCTTGCAAGCAGCAGCTATTATCCCTCTGATCAATGGGGTAACGGCCTTATGTACGTCAAGCCGGTCGATGCGACCAGTTTCTATGTCTATCGCTACGAAAGTACTCGAATCTCAGGGGCAAAAGTAACTCTGATCAACGGCATACTCACGACCACAAATATGATGTGTAGGGGCATCGGATGGAATGAAAATCTCGGCGAAGCACCGATCTATCGCCGCCAGCAATATCAAAGTTTTCCGCAAATTGGCGATCCTATAAATTGCAACGGAGTCACATTCTTTATGACTACTGATAACCATGCAAATGGGTCGATTGCGGTATTCAGCGACAAGCCATTTAGTTTTGATTTGTACAACGGAGACGATCTTGTTGGAACCTTCACGAAGACTGATCCAGGCTTCATACAGAAAATTGTAGTCGACCTTCCAATAAATAAAGAAGAATTCGGACTGAAGATAAAAAGCAACGACAGCGTGTCTCGGGTCGCAATGATCGATCACATGTTTCTAGCGGTAGATTAGAAAACAAATGAATTCCTACACGATACAATACGGCGATACCTTAAGCGGAATCGCATCAAAGACAGGAAAAAGCATCCAGGAGCTGATGCGTCTAAATCCGTCTATCACTGATCCCAACAAAATATATGCTGGGCGTACTTTGTCGTTAGGAACTTCAGTGGCTCCAACGCCAGCACCAGCTCCTGCCACAACTCCAGCTAAGCAAACCATAGCTCAGGTAGCAAAGGTGACGGTCCCGACGTATGTCGAAGATAAAACTGCCACTCAGATCGGTAATAACTACAAATCGCAGGCCACTCAAAGCATAGACGAGGAAGCGATCAGGGCTGCCACAAGATCACGTATTCAGGGGCAAATCGACGCTATAAATGCCGCTGTGAGCGATCAAATTGCCAATTTCAGGAATACCACAGGCAAGAACCGCCAAGGGCAAAGTTACGCCCTTGCGGCAGCCGGCGGTCGAATCGGAAGTGCTACAGGCGAGTCAGAATTCCAGACAACTGAAAATTACAACAATCAGGAAGAACAGACGTATCGAAGTGAAGCGAATGTAAAAATCTCCTCTCTTCTTGGTGCGGCAACTCGTGATGCACAAAGCGAAATTGAGGCAAAGCGTGCGGCAATCAAAGAGGGTGCGGATAAATATTTTGAATTCTTGGACAACCAAGGAAAACAAAAGAGAGATCAGGTCAGCGCATTCATTAAAAACATGCTCGCACTCGGAGTTGATCCAACAGAACTCAGCGATTCTGATTTTGAAAAACTCCAGGATCAATACGGTTTCAGCAAGGATCAACTGATCTCACTTTATAGTGATGCCAAAACTCAAAAAGCTACTGCCGAACAGGAATCTGCAAAATCAGCCGCAGATCTTGAAAAAACAAAAGCTGATGCAGAAAAAGCAAAAAATGAAGTCAATCAATTTGAATTAAGCGAAGGCGAAGGTCGCTATGTTTACGATCCTGCAACAGGCACTGC
Organism: Candidatus Paceibacterota bacterium; assembly: GCA_041666915.1. NCBI lineage: Bacteria > Bacillati > Minisyncoccota > Minisyncoccota bacterium. Next base: position 317,210 of record JBAYFZ010000001.1, on the reverse strand, counting down.
TAAGCTCGTAGCATCTCGTGCAAAAACATACGCACCTGGCACAACTGGAACGCCTGGCACAACTCTAGGATACGATGATCCGAATTACACACTTGATGCAATCCGTAAATCGAAAGGTGGCAGAGTAATGACTCAGGGTGAACTCAAACCAATCACTGATATTCAAACAATCGTAAGTCAGGCGGATACCATCACAAGTCTCATTAATAGTGTCGATACCGGTCCAATCGTCGGCATTATCAAGAGTAATAACCCATACGACACTAAAGCGCAGCAGATGAAAGCGGCGATCACTGCAATCGTGCCAAAACTTGCTCGTGGAGTCTATGGCGAAGTAGGTGTGCTTACAGATGCTGATATTGAGAACTATTCGCGCACAATCGCAAATCTTCGAAGTACGACAGATGTGAATAAGGCAGTCATGGCAATGACGCTCGACATTGCAACGCGATCACTTGCAAGCCAGCTCAACTCAATGGCTGCTGGTCAGCGTGATGTGTCTCGATTTGAATCTATTTATACCGGTCTTAATGCCAAAGCGACTTCATTGAAATCAGAATTGGGATATGGATCGAGTCCGACTTCTTCAGCTCAGCCCTCGACTTTCACAAGTAAAAGCGGTCAGTCATATAACCTCCCGAATTAATATGCTTACCAAAGAACAAATTGAGGAAAATATAAATGCACTTGAAAGCCAGGGTGCGAGCCACGATGAAATTCAGGAGTGGCTTGATTCTTTGCCCAAGCAATCAGCGACCGTGGAGTCTCCAAAGAAAGATGGAGTATTTAAAAAAATAGGCAAGGCTCTTATTTCGAGCGAGCTTAAATTCGGGAAAAGCATAGCCGATGCTCTACCCTCGTTCGTTCCTGGAAGTGCGGCATGGACAAATAAACAGAATGAGGAGCTCATGAAGCAACATGAGGATATCGCTAATAATCTCTTGAAAACAATCAAAGAAAAGAAAGCTCGAGGTGAGGATACAACTCGCTTGCAGGAAGCACTTCAACAGCATCTCAAAGATACTAGCAAGCCACCGATCGATATAAATGAAACAAATGCGAGCGTGAATAAAAGTGCCAAGCAGATATTCGGTGAAGGTCTCGGAGTAGCAACAGACATCGCATCTTTTGGAACTTATGGCAACGCAGCAAAAGGAGCGAAGACAGGCAAACTTCTTGTATCAGGAAAAATGAGCGGTGTTCTTGCAAAGGCATTACCGGAAGGCGCATCAACAGTCTTCCAAAAAACTGTACCTACCGCTACATCAAAACTTGCAGCATTCGGGAAAGGTTTTCTTGAGGGTACAAAGACTGCGGTCCCGATTGGCGCAGGCTATGGAGCTTCAGCATCAATGCAAGCTGATGAGGATATTCCTACTATTTTGAAAAAATCGCTTACAAGTGCAGGCGTGTCTGGTGTAATTGGTGGCACGCTTTCAGGTTTTGCAAATATGAGAAATGTAAGTCCTGAGACTTTGAAAAAAGAGGCGATCGAAAGCTATAAGCGAGGCCTCAATGCCACAAAGGAGAAATATAAAGAGCAGGCCGACAAGATTATTCCTGATCTTCTTGATGAGAAGACATGGGGTACAAAGAAACAGCTTATTAAAAAAGCAGAGAGTGGAATCAGACTCTCGAACGATGAATATGCAAAGCTCGGAGAGCTTCAAGGAACTGTCGGTACAGATGGATTGCTACAAAAAATTGATGACGAGATAGGGAATTACTCACAAGGTGGTCGAGCATTCACGGAAAAGACAAATGCTATTCAAACCACCATCGACAACCATCTCAAAACTGCCGCACAGATTATCGATGATCCGGCAATGGCAAAACAGATTAAGAAAGCCGGGGGTGTTTCTGCGATCATTGCCGATTCAAAGAAAAACATTGTCGATCAGCTCCGTCACAACGGAATAAATGATATCGGAGATCTTATCGACAATCTCGATCTCTCCAAAATGGACAGCCTCGACGAATATAGTCGAACACTTAAGCATGTGGTCGCTGAAGCGATACCGCAAAAGCCAATCTCAGTTAACTCCTCGAGAATTAATCAGCTCAAGAAGCTTCGTGCCGATATCGAAGCCCTGCACCTCTATAACCAGCCTACGAGTGCTTATCAGCAGGATCTTCGAGAACTTGCCCAGGATTACGGCGATGTTGTCTATGAGACTCGAAAGAGCTTGAAGACAGTCGACGACAACGGCATGCTCTCGCAAGTACGAAAGGTCGATGGGGCAATTAGAAATCTTCTCAACACAAATAATCCTGATTACGAGAAGATCAACAAAGCCTACACCCTGAACTCAAGACTCTTCGATATTCTCGATGAGACTGCGAAGCGTCGAGAAGCTCGCCCTCTTATTTCATGGTTCAACACAGTCGTGGGAAGTAGCGGAGCAACGGCAGGCGGTACTGCCGGAACGTTTATCGGCGGTCCCGTCGGCACAGTCGTCGGATCACTTACTGGCGGAAGCGTGGCAGTCGGACTTACATCGCTTTTGAATAGCACTTGGTACAACACACTCCAGGCCGTTCAGAAAGCGAAACTGGCAGAAAAGCTGATGGAGATCGGTAGTTTGAACACTGCAAAGTACTGGGTTCAGATTTTGAACTCTCAAGGTGTGAAAGGGGTCAACCAATTCCTAAGTACGCCAAAAGAACAGCTAGACCAGCAGTCACCAGGAACGCAAGAATAGCCCCTATAACAATACCAACCAATCCGAGGTATGCACCGCCGATAAATATGAAAACGAAAAGCAGAATACAAATCAAAACATAGTACATAAACACTATGTACCCATAGAAAAAGAATCAAAGCAAATATCCTTCAACCAAAGCATCATGGAAAAGAGAATCGAAAAAATCGAAGATCAAATCAGAGAAATCAAAGACAATCACTTGAGCCATATTCAAGAGGATCTTGCTGTTGTGAAGACAAACCAGGAGTGGATCATGAAATTCTTCTGGATCGTCAGCTCGGCATCAATCGCTGGTCTGATCACTGGAATTATTAACCTAATGATCAAATAAATTTATGAACATACCATTTCAGCAGACTCCAAACTATGTAGCCGGTCCCACAAAGAAGGGTGTTATTGTCCTTCATTTCACCCTTGGCTCATATCTTGGGGCGGTGAGTTGGCTCATGAACGCCAATCGGACGAACCGATCGTCATCTCACTTTGTGATTGGACGAAAAGAAGGAGAAATTACTCAACTTGTGAAAATAACTGACATTGCATGGCATGCAGGCGTAATCAGTAACCCAAACGATCGAGCTAAGCGAGTGATGAAAAAGAATCTAGACAGCTCGTGGGTAAATCCGAATCAGTACACGATCGGAATCGAGCTCGCAGCCGGATATGACGTGGATCAAGATGGTGTGGTCGAACCAAACGAGAATGACATTACAGAGTGGCAATACCAACAGCTTACCGAGCTCGTAAAATCTTTTGCAAATAATCCTGATACGGCATTCGTGCTTAATGAAAAAAATATCATCATTCACGGCGACATTGCCTATTACAAAGAAAAGCCTGAGATTGTTCGTTCAGAACTTCTCAAGCGACTCTTTCCAGTCCCACCGGTAAGTAAAGAGGGAATCAAGTCTCAAATTATCAGCTTACTTAATCAACTTTAAACGTATGCAAATATATCAATCAGCATCAAAATTAGTCTTCGTTTTACTTACTATTACGGCATGTGCAGGCTTTGTCATGGGAAAGCTACCAGTAGATCAATTCATGATCCTCGCCATAGCCGCATCATCGTTCTACTTCTCAAATAAGGGTGACAATACTCAACCTTTTGCCGGAAAGTAATCAAGATAAATCAACAAAACCTATAACTTAACAAAGTACTAGGTTTTTTGTTGTTGCCTAGACTTCCCAAAAAGCTTCCGGTATGTTCGTGTGTGTTTATAAATAAGGCTTATGTAAGCAGGTTTTTGCAGGCCTTTAGTAAAAACAAATTAAATGATAAAATATAACCAATGACTACACAGCAAGCTATTAAGGAAATACAATCAAAGTTTGATGTAAATGCTATTTTTGCACATAGAGCGTTTCTTCTTGCCGATAAAACAAATCTTTTTGACGATGTTGCAAGAATTATTTCAGAAAAACCAAAGCCTTTTATAAAGTGGGTGGGCGGCAAGCGTCAGTTACTTGCACAATTTCGTGGATTAAATTTATATCCCCCAGAAAAGTTTGATATTAAGACAGGAAAATATTATGAACCATTTGTCGGTGGTGGTGCTGTGTTTTTTGACCTTCTTCCAGCAGAAGGATACCTATCTGATTTAAATAAAGAGCTTGTTACAACCTATAATGTCATTAAAAACGATGTTGAGAAATTAATTGTTGCACTCAAGAAGCATGATATTGATAAAGATTATTTTTTGAAGATTCGTGCGCTAGATTGGAAAACACTTAATGATGTTGATGTTGCTTCTAGATTTATCTTTTTGAATCGAACTTGTTTCAATGGAATGTACAGAGTGAATAGTAAAGGTGGATTTAATGTCCCTTACGGCAAACATACTAATCCTTTGATTTGCGATCAGGATAATTTAAGAAAGGTTTCCAAGGCACTACAGGACATTGATATAAAGCACCAAGATTACAAAGCGGTACTCAAGACTGCAAAAAAAGGTGATTTTATATACTTTGATCCTCCATATTATCCAGTAAGCAAGACGGCATCGTTCACATCGTACACAGCAGAATCATTCCTTGATAAAGAACAAATAGAACTCAGAGATACGTTCCTAGAATTGAATAAGCGAGGTTGCTACGTAATGCTCTCGAACTCAGACACGCCATTCATAAATAAGATTTATTCAGGTTTCAAAGGTATACGAATTAACAAGGTTGAGGCTGGCCGAGCCATTAACTCAAAAGGATCAGGTAGAGGAAAAATCACCGAGGTTCTCATAACAAATTACTAAACATGAAAAAAGATTTTAATAACTTAATAACAACATTCAAAAGCTCAATTAAAACTTGGGATTATTTCGTCAATTGGAACAAGGTATTTTCTAACAGTTCAGAATTAGAGATAGCTCTAAATAAGCTTAACTACCTGCTCGGTAAGGAAAATTTAAAAGAGGAATTTGTAAAACTATATAGCTCAAACCCAGACATAATAAAAGCTCTACCTGTTCTATTAGCGGTTAGAGAAAACAAACTAGAAATATTTGATAAGGCTACAAAGAACTCCGAATTCTTCGATTTTTCTGGTAAAGAAAAGGATGCTGACAAATATTTTGAATTCCTAAGCAAATCAGGTCTTGCAAAACTATTTCAAAAAGACGGTATAAAGAATCTCGTTGATTATGTTATGGGCGTAGAAGTCGGTCTCGACAGTAATGGTCGTAAGAATCGTGGCGGTACTCTGATGGAAGAAATAATAGGAACATTTCTCACTGATTTTTGTAATAAAAATGGATATGAATGTCTTGCACAGGCACGTCCTAGTGCGATAAAGGCTAAATGGGGTTTTGATATAAAAGTAGACAAGTCAGAAAGAAGCTTTGATTTTGCAATTTATAATACAAGCAATAAAAAGCTTAAATTATTTGAAGCAAACTTTTACAATGGCGGTGGCTCAAAATTAAAAGCTGTTTGTGGAGAATTTAAAAGTCTAAATGATGAACTGAAGTCTCAGGATATTGATTTCATCTGGATAACTGATGGATTAGGCTGGAACACAACCAAGAGACCACTTGAAGAAACATATAACCATAACGAGTATGTATTCAACCTAAACATGCTCGAATCCGGTGCGCTAAATGAACTAGAATGGTAAATACCCATGGCAATAAAGAAAGCTACAGAATTAAAACTGCACCCGGAAGAATTCGAACTAGAATGTACAACGGTCTGGGCTTTTCCTCGTCGTGGTAATTGGGCAACTCATACATCAGATTGGCGGGGTAACTGGTCCCCAGAAGTAGCTCGAAATCTCATTCTTCGATACTCAAAAGAAGGTGATGTTTTACTTGATTCAATGATTGGTGGTGGTACTACAGCAATTGAGGCAAGGATTCTGAATAGAAATATTATTTATTCTGACGTGAATCAAGTAGCACTTGATCGTACAAAGAAATCTCTAAATTTTAAGGTTGATAATAAAGCGTGGCAAAGAGGATTCAAGTGGGATTCACGTAACCTATCAAAAATAAAAGATAATACTGTAGACTTCGTACTCACTCATCCACCATATGTAGATATCATTAAGTACAGTGAAGGAAAGTTAGTAGACGACCTATCAAACATTAGTGATATTGATGTCTTTTGTGATGAGATGGAAAAAGTTGCAAGAGAATTTTATAGGGTTCTAAAACCCGGCAAGTTTTGTGCAATCCTTATGGGAGATACGAGGCGAAAAAAATTGTACCAGCCACTCGCATACAAAGTGATGGATCGTTTTTTGAAATCAGGATTGCTTCTCAAAGAAGACATCATAAAGAGACAATTCAACTGTAAAGCTACTGGATTCTGGGTTACAAAATCAAAGGAATCAAATTTTTTGCTAATAATGCACGAGCATCTATTTGTGTTTCAAAAAATCTAAGAATTACTACTTTTGAGTAGTCTGGGAGTCGGTGAATAAAAAGTTAACATTGCACGCCATTAGTGCTATAATTATTTTTATATGGAAATCACTTTAAATGTCACAATTAGCTTTATTATAGGTCTGACGTTGGGAGGTGTTGCAATGCATTTTTACTGGGTTAAGAAAATCCAAAAGACGAAGGGTGATAAGTCACCAAACGTTATGGGCGATCGAAACTCAGTAAAATATTAATGGCAACAAATATTGATCAAAAAACCATAGGCGGCCAGTCACCAATAATTTTTGGAAATGACAATAAGGTTGAATATGGGAATAAAGTAAAGCTTGCGAATGAAGTGAATACAATGCTTCAGGTGATTAATCTTATTCCTGAAATTGCTCGCGAAAGAGGTGTTACACCCGATCTGATTGATTACCCAAAGGATTTTTTCAAAAAAATTGAGGAGCGTTTTGCTGAATATAAAGACACGCTTAAATCTAGATTCGGAAATTTGCATGTTCTATATCGGAGCTCATACGATGAGGCTAAGAACAATTCGGGTATAGATGAATTTGCCTACGAAGAACTCTGCAGTTATTTAAGGAATCTAAGCTTGCAAATACTTTCTGAGAAGAAGAACAATCCCGTAGACGCATTGAATTCCTTATGTAAATTATTTGCAGATAAGTTTGAAAATAGTGCAGAAAAAAGTTTTAGTTCTGAGGCTGTCGAGTATTTTTTGTATAAGCAGCTGATAGAGTGTAACGTTTTTCCAAACCCACTCGAATAAATATATGACAAGCAATATTTTAATATCACAAGATCAGGATATAAAAGACTCAAGCGTATATGCTGGTTATTTAGTTTTGAAAGAGTTGAAAAACCAGGAAAGGATTTCTATTTTCGATCTCTATGAAATTTTGAAGCAAAGTGGTAGACAATTTAATTATAGTAATTCAATGTATGCTCTAATTTTTTTGTACATGAACGGACTAATTGATTTTGATGAGCCATATATTTATCGCATAAAATAATGATTACAATTCGACGATTATCATTTGAGCCAAAAGAATTCAACAAAAAGGAACTTAAATCCATAGAATTTGACCGTGGCTTGAATTTTATTGTTGGAGAAAAATCTGAGAACATAGAAAATAAAAAAGAACGAGAAAAGATGAATGGTGTGGGTAAATCATTGCTTATCGAGGCTATAAATTATTGTTTTCTTAAAAGGGCAGATGAAAGTAGAATCACAAAAATACCTGATATTAGTCTCAATCCAAAAATATACATATGCTTAGATATAGAAGTTGAGTCTAAAAATCGAATCAGAAAAGTTACAATCAAACGCAATCGAGTCGAGAATGATCCAATTATTATTGTTGTCGACGATGATGAAAAAACCTTTGATAAACTTGAAGAAGCAAAGAAATATTTGTCGTACCTCCTTCTTGATGACACCAATCCTGATAAGCCATCCTTCAGGAGCCTGCTATCAATTCTCATAAGAGAAGAAGACAGCCTATATAGCGATATCTTGAAGCCACACCGGAGCTCTTCAGTCAGTTCCTTTGAGGATTTACTAAAGCCACATTTTTATCTTTTTCAAATCAATTTAGATATTATCGAAAAAATAAAAAAGGTTTCCCAAGATCTAAAAAATGTATCTAAAACTACTGCAGATTTGAGGCAGGACTTTAGAAATGCTGGAATTGAGGTAAAAGAGGTTGCTTCTCACATAAATGAGCTGAAGGACAGTATAGAAAAGCTTAATTTGGCCATCGAAGAGTTACATCCATCAGAGGGGATGGTGCAACTGAAAGATCGCCTTAACGATCTTCAAATTCAGCTTGAAAAGTTAGTGACTACAAAAGCAAGCAAGGAATATCTAGTAAAAAAGATAAAATCTCTTCCACAGCTTGAGAAAATAAATACAAAACAGGTTCAAATCATATACAATCATTTTAAGACCGGGCTTGGTGATATGGTTCAGAAGTCATTCGATCAGGTTGTTGAATTTAAAAAACAAGTCGACGATTTCCAGAATACGCTAATGGGTGAAAAACTTAAGGAGCTTAATGTTGAGATTACTGCAGTCGATGAACAAATTTCAAGAATTGATAATGAAATAGCAAAAATCTACTCCAAGACGGAAGCAAAAGAAGTCATAAATGGCATTAAAGAAGCCGTTAAACTTGAGCGAGAAAAAAACATGGAGCTTGAGAAGCTTTCCCAAACATATGAAATATTGCAGGCTAAAATATCCCAACAGAAGTCCCTTAAAAAGAAGAAGGAAGGTTTAATTGAAGAACTCGAGCAGACAATCTTTAAAATACAATCTACAGTATCTGCATTCGAAGATGATTTAAAGAAAATGCATGACTATATAGCGGGGAACAAGCACTGTCAGTTTCAAATTAATGTTAACGAATCTTCTGCTAGTTTTGTTGAATTTGATTATAGAATCAAATTGGATGGAAGCTCCGGTATTAATCGGATAAAAACATTCATATACGACACATTGCTAATGGTAAATAAAATCACTTCTGAGAGACACCCTAAATTTCTCATACATGACAATATTTTTGCATCTACTGGTCGCGATGATATGGTTCGTTCTCTCAATTATCTTTTCAACCTTTCAAAAAAACATCAATTCCAATACATCCTAACTATTAATAAGGATGAATTTGAAAGCATTCAAAAAGATTTTGAATTTGATATAGAAAAAGTTAAGAAGGCTGAGTTTACAAGAGCAAAGCCTTTCCTCGGCTTCGAGTATTCAGAGCTATAAAACTGGACAACGCCTCTATTTCGTAGTATTATCTTTTAATTAAAGGAAATGCCGATATTTAAGATAAATCAAAGAAAGGCGAACCAACTCAGTCTTAAACGTGATGGTTTTGGAAATGAATTTGAACTTCGTGATTTTTTTGCTGAAAATTTGGAGGAAATTCTCGGGGTAAGATTTCTTGCAAAGGAATACCAAACTACTGACGGAAGGATTGATACACTTGGTATTGATGAAAACGATTCTCCGGTCATTATCGAATATAAATGGAAAGAGAACGAAGAAGTGCTAGCTCAGGGTTTGTTTTACTTGAACTGGTTACTTAAAAATAAGAAGCATTTTGAACTTCTGGTAAAAGATCGTCTTGGTGATAAAGGTCATGTGAGCTGGGATCAGCCGCGTGTGATTTTAATTGCTCAGGGATTTGATAGATATATAAAAGCTGCGGTCCAGACAATGTCTAATGTTGAATTGAAAACCTATACTTTATACGATGGAGACGTGCTACATGTAGAACCTCAGTATAGTCCTATGCCAGAGAAGACAAATGGGAAGAAAGCTCAATCTATTGAAACGGGAAAAGAAGAATACAATCTTTCCTATCACACTGGAATCACGACTCCGGAAATGCAGAAAAAGTTTAACGAAATCCGTGATTTGATTCTGAAATTGGCGTCTGTTGAGGAAAAACTCGGACAAAAGACTGGTATTACTTACCGCACCACAAAAAGCTTCACGAGATTTGAGTTTAGAAAGACTTGGATTCAGGTGCTACTTAGAGATCCAAAATATCCGAGCGATGAGCAGAAGATGGTCAAAGATATAACTAGCAATGAATGGGGATATAGTGGGATGGTAAAATTTGATATCGATACTGACGTAAATTATCTTTTTGATTTAATTAAGGAATCCTATAATTCGACATTGTAAGATTATTGACACAACCTATTAATTATGTTAGGTTGTGCTCAGATTCCATAGGCTGAAAGATTGCCTTAGGAACACGCGGCGCGTTGCCGCAAGGTCATTGAAATCGCTGGTTTATCCAGCAAAGGAGCAAGTCATATGGTCCATAAACGCCATGCAGGATTCGTGGTGGGCAGAAATGCTTCTCGCGACAAGCCGGTCTGGAAGGTGCGGGTCAAAGATCAGCAAAGCGAGCACGACGGACAAAAATTTGTCGTCGCTTCAACACGTAACAACTTTGAGCTTGCTCAGGGTCTGAACGTTACCTTCCTTGTTGGCTCTCTGGATGGAGAGCAAGGTCAAAAAGTGCTTCGGGCGGTTGACGTCTGCCTGAAGGACTAGTCAAAACCACGTCAAGAAAGTCAAGAGGTCAAATAATGAAGACTGGAACCATTGTTGCGTTCCCGCAACGGAGTCTACGAGGCGAAAGTCTCGCTGGACTCAAGACCACTCGTCTCCGTATCAACGGTGACGCATGTGTCGGTGTTCAAATGGAAGACCTTGGTGAACTCTGCGAGATTCTCGGCGTGGCCAAAAGCCAAGTCACGAAAGTTCGAACGGATTACCAAGGCGTCTATCTGGGACATTTCAGCCAAAACGGTCATACGAGCGCCAAAGGGAAACCCAAAGCGAACTCACAAGACATTCTGAAGCGCAAATACATGGAGCTCTGCGGCTACAACCGCAAGGCCGAGCGTGTGCGCGAGCTGAAGCAGGAGACTACGAAGTTGCGTGCAGGTATTGAGAAATGCCAAGAACAGCTAGTAGGTTTCCTTCGTCGCTTGGAAGAAAAACAGCAACAGCTACAAGTTGTTGCTGGGACTGATGAAGCTTCACTTGCTCGGTTCGGTGACGAATTTGAGCAACTGATGAAGCATCCAGACATCGAGCGACTAGAGGTTGTCGGCAAAAAAATCGTGGCTTATACCGGTCCCATTTTCATAAACTACCGACAGGTTGATTATGACATTGGCCGGTTCAAGATCGCGATCGATTCTGTCGGCAAGGATGGGGCGGTGAGAATGATGAATCTTACTCGCACCCCGGATGGCTATCACCATCCACATATTGAAGCGTACGGCGTGCCTTGTCTCGGCAATATCCAAGAGGTTCTGCCTCACATGATTGCGGAGCACAAATACGCTGCAGCTGTATCGGTATGCATCCAGTACCTCAAGAGCTATGAGTGCTCAGATCAGTATCGTCCGTATTCGGAAATATTCAACTGGCCAGTTGCCAAAAAGAAGAAGGGAGGTAAGCGGAATGAAAACGCCGAATCATAAATACCAGATGGGTGTGGTTTGTGTTTACACGAATCGCGGCACATCGGGGTATACCGGCAACGACGGTAAACGCTGTCGTATCACCCGCCTCAAACCTCCCGAAGAATGGGCACAGGGAGAACCGGAGTACGTCATCCAGTTCCTGGAAGGGAACGGCGGCTTCGGAGTCCGAGAGTGCGAACTTCAACAAACCAAGAAAGGAGCAAAACGTGAAAAATCAGTCTGACATCTACACCGGTCCAGGCTTTGCCGAAGAAGCAATAAAGCCGTTGGTTCCGCATGAGGCGGAAGCGAAGATCGAAGTGATGACCGAGATGCAAATCCCGACCATTCTTCTGTCTCTCGAGGCGTACACCGATACGCACTACATCATGGAAGCTGCGGGCAATGACGAGGTGGGGTGGCTTGGCACCGTTCAAAAACTGGACGGCGACAGGTATCTCATCGGCAAAGTGTTCCTCTTCAACCAACAGGTGAGCGGAGCGCACTGCGAATTCGATCAGGGGAGCATCGGCAAGTTCTACACGGACATGCTGAAGCAGGACCCCGCGAACAAGTCGGTCCTCAACTCCATGCTTTTCTGGGGGCATCTGCACCCGGGAGACATGACCGAGCCGTCGGGCCAGGACGATGAACAGATGGAGCTCTTCGCTCATAATCCGTTCTTCATTCGCGGCATCTTCACTCGAGGAGGCAAGTGCGTCTTCGATTTCTTCGACTATACGCAGAAGGTGAAGATCACCGACTGCCCCTGGCTTATGCACCTCGGAGACGATACCCGTCGCAAGACGATCGCCGACGAGATCAAGGCCAAGGTCAAGAACGGTTCATTCCATTCGAAAGGAGGGGGATATGGCGGCCGCAAAAAATAAGCCGACAAGCGAACCTGACTACTGGCGACAGCTCGACATCTTCGCCCCGTCAAACTTCAAGAAACCAATCACGGTGATCGGCGTCGGTGCAACCGGCTCCTACATCGTCTGGCTCTTGGCCAAGATGGGGTGCAAAGACATCACGGTCTATGACTTCGATGAGGTGGAGAATCACAATCTGCCAAATCAGGTCTTCGGACTTGCGGATGTCGGAAAAAAGAAGGTCGACGCGCTGGCTAAGGCGGTCGAAGCCGGCACCGGCATCAAGATCAAAGCGGTCTCCAAGAAGTTTACAAAGGGATCGCTGAAAGGAATCGTTTTCGTGCTCACCGACACAATGGAGAGCCGCAAGACGATCTGGGAATCGTCTGTCCGCTATCAGCTCAAGGTTGACTTGATGATTGAGACACGGATGGAAGCCGAAGGCGGTCGCATTTATGCGATCAAACCAGCAATGCCAAATCAGATTGCGGCGTATGAAAAAACGTTGTATTCTGATGCTGAGGCGGAAGAAAGCCCCTGCACGAGGCGAGCAATCGCTCCGACAGTGGCAACTCTCGCTGGCATGGCGGTGTTCACAATGATCAACTTTGCGAATAACAAAAAGTTCGCGAACGAGGCGATCGTTTCGCTCTCGCCGCTGATCGTTCTCAGCAAGAACTACTAAACCTCTGAACCTTGAAAGGAAAATACAGTGAAAAACAGAATGAATCAGTTGGCGGCGACTGCTGAACGGCCGCATGTGGAAGTGTTGGATCGGCCCGAGACGACAAATCTCCCCGATTGCACAGTCATCCAGAAGGACGCCATTGCGAGCGTGGGCAAGATCCCTGGAGAAATCCAGGAGGTCCCGCTCACGAAGAAAATCACGATTGGCGCACTCTTCGCAGTCATCGGCATCAAAAACTTGGAACGTTGCGAGATTCAACGCAACGGCCAGGAAGCCAGTGTCGATGACATCGTCGAATCCGGCGATACGATCCTCGCGATCGCAAAGATTCGCGGTAATTAGTTCCTTGGTCCATAGAATGGACACACGGGCGGTAACTTTGGAAACAAGGTTACCGCTCTTTTTTATGGTATAATAGTAAAAAATATGACAGATGAAGAAAAAAATGGAATATGGTCTGAGTTAGAGCAAAAGTCTCCAGACTTGCTCAAGGTGTTTTTGTCGCTCAAGAATGAAGACGAGCTCAAGGCTTTTTTCAGAGATCTTATGAGTGAAAGAGATCTTCGTGAATTTGCTATGCGTTGGGAGGTTGCAAAGAAACTAGATGCAGGTGTTCCATTTTCTCAAATACAAGAAGAATCAGGTGAGTCTCCAGTAACGATCACAAAAATTAATCGTTGGCTGAAAGAAGGTTGTGGAGGCTACAAAATGATGATCGACAGAATGAAAGGTGAGCAAAAATAATTAGTATTCTGTTACTATTTCATATAAACTAGACATGGTGTGTTCTTTCAATGTAGTCACTTAAACAACCATAAAAAAGGAGGTTCCTATGCAATCTGCCAATTCGGCACTTGGTCAGGGAACCTGCGTGGTTTCCTTTGACGTAGCAAACAGTATTCAATCATTCCGCTCAAAGGGTCTCCTGGTCCCAAGCCAAGAAGATCCGATGTTTGAGCAACTGCGCCAGAGTCTTCTCGAAAGGGTAGTCAGAGCGTTAGGAAACGTCACGATTTGTCCTATCGATAAGAATGAGCTCAGAATTAATATCTGGGAGCAAGTTCATGGTCGTATTGCTGGTAACAACCGGCACGCAGTCCTGGTCACATGTTCCGAAATGTCTGACCTGAATTCCGGTGATGAAAAACTGAACCTAAGCATTAACCGACTGTTTGATACGGACGGAAAAATGCTCGGGTACGGTCCCCGTCCTGGATTTGATTATTTGGATCGTCAGTTCGATGAGCTGGCTAGGAAGATTTCTTATCGTCCAGTAATTCTGGCTAAGGAAGGAGTGTTCAAGGGTAACACTTGCCTTTATATTCTTAAGGAACTTGAAAATCGAGGTGTTGAAATTGCAACTGTTATCCTTGGATTCTGTGATAACGGAGCAAGGACTGTCATTCAGCCAGCATTCCAAGGCGAGCTCGTAATTGTTCACGCCTTTGAGAATCTAGTCGAATGGATCGCTGATCGAGACCTTATTCCATTCATGCCAGGATGCGGACGTGTAGTTGGTGAACCTAAAGCTCACAGCTTTGCACCAATTCAGACAGTCGAAGGACATAGTTGTGCATTTCCATATATCTTGCCATTCGGCATGATTGAGAAATGGACAAGTCTGCCTACCGACAACGCTCGAGAGTTATCCGCCTTCTTTCTAGAGATGGCGATTAGCCTCTTTGATCGTATAGGAAGGGATACGGGACGTGAAATCATGGTAGGAGAGCTCCTGGGAAGGTATCCTAGGGTATCAATGCCTGTAAATGTGGGTGACAAGACCACTCCGCAGTATCGGAATGTGGGCGTGGTGAGTTTCCTCGAACAAATGCGAGAAAGAATCGCATAAAACTGTCGCATCGCCTAAGAAACGGTGCGACTTTTATTTTTTATGTTCAAAATACCCTTATTTTGCTTGACATTTTGACTATTTTCATTTTACAGCACTACAAAATAGAAAGTCCTTCTTGACAATAGCTAATCACTACACTAGGATGTAGTGCACAACCGAATATGAACCCATTGTCCCGAGAGGGATTAGGCTATTGAAACAGCCTGATGCTAGCAATGGACTTGACCTGAGCATTTATCTTGCTAATTCATGTAGGGATAGTAAGATGATAATGCATATCCGAAAGGGTATGTATCCCAAGCTTGGGAATGACGTAAGCCGATTAATTCATTAAGAAGCTGACGTCACCAAAAGTCCACTTTGACTAGCATCGAGTGGACTTTTTGGTTGACTAATATGCTATTCAAAGATGCTATAGATGAATTTACAAATTGGCGCACGTTTAAGATAAACGGTACCACTACCAGAGGCAATGACAAAGACCTTCGTCTTTTTTGCCTATTTTTGCGTAACCCACAGATTGAAGACATCACGTTAAATAACATGATGGAATATTTGAATTTAATGAAAGAGATCGGATGGTCGCATAATAGCTTCGTTTCAAAATGCATGGCATACAAGAAATTCTTCGAATTCTGTAACCTCAGAGGTTGGAGGGTCCTCAACGAAAACTTGATACCTATTCCTCAGAAGGAATACAAGATACCTCGAGTTGCGACTCAGGAGGAGTACAAAAAATTGCTCAGTGTCATTCCTCAGAATACTGATCCTAGAAATGTAAGAAACGAAGCAATTGTGAGATTGCTCTGGGATACCGGTGCTAGAAACGGAGAAATTATGGCACTTGATATGGATGACTTGGATCTTGTAAACAACAAAGCACTTATTAAAACTGAAAAGGCAAAAACTCGTAGACCATTACGAGAAATTTTCTGGACTGAAGAAACCAGCAAGGCGATTCAGAAATGGATTGAAAGACGAGAAAGATTCAAGCGTGGAAATGTCCTGCGTGATCCTAATGCATTATTTATATCAATCCATAACTCTGGTGCAAACAAAACTAGGGGATACAGATTCAAACAAAGCGGTGTTTGTGAAATGCTTCGAGGCTATTCCAATAAAGCAGGTCTTGAAAAGAATATGAATGCTCACTCAATGAGACATTACATGGGTAGAAATATTATAGAAAAGGGAGGATCGAACTCTGACGTCACAAATATTCTCGGTCACTCCTGTATTGAGAGCTCAATGGTTTACACAATGATGTATGGAAAACAGGCTGAACAAAGATATCGTAAATTTAGAGGAAAATAGGCCTTTGTGAAATAAGAAGCACTTGGTATAATTACCTGGTGAAGAACAAGGCAGCACAAGCGCTCGGTAAAAAGGGCGGTCAGAAGACCAAGAAAAAGTATGGTAAAAAACACTACCAGACTATTGGTCGTTTGGCTGCAAAAGTGAGGTGGGGAAAACACAAGCCAAAGGAGCTTGCTATGTAACAACCGCTTGGTATAATCCTTGTTGTAAGCAAATTGAAAATTTAACAAAAAAGGCTTGCTCGCCTACTAAGGCCGTAAAAGGGCATTTGTGGGCTTAATAGACGAGCAAACTGGCGTTTACGCCGATTTATAGGGCTATTTTAACAATATAGCCCTCGTGTTGAGAAGATGGTACTGTCATAGAGTTTAGGATATAAGAAACTGGACAGAGCGTAAATTAGACGGTAATGTGCCATATAGTTCAACCTTAACCAGGAGTTCTTATGATTGGACCTATAGCAATACATGTTCATCTGATGAATCAAGGTGTTCCGTCCTCCACAATGGCGGATTTGCCTGGGTTTATCTGGTTTACAATCATCCTTGTTGCGTTCACTTATCTCGGAGCACTTGCGTGCGCAAAAATTGCACACAGCACTGAGTAGGTCGAAAACGACACGGAAAACCCCACCATCTAGCGAAAGCAGAGGTGGGGTTTCAACTTTATGGAGACGGTAGTGTCATAGAGTTTAAAATCTAAAAATTAGAACGTAGAACCAGCCATCCTATTATTGGTAAGATGTTAAAGATTGCCAAGAGAAAAAATATGATACTGACAGCGTATCTTTTCTTAAGTCGAATATATTGAACCCCTGCGTAAGTATATCCGATTAAAAACAGAACAAGGATTATAAACCACAAATTAGGACTGATGGCAGAAATTTCAGAAGAT